>CP053446.1:614285-921428 GCA_013285405.1 Ignavibacteriota bacterium
AGATACAGTTGAGCAGCTAACCAATTATTTCCGCCATCTGTGGTATAATATGCAACTCCGCTGCCACCTCCAATTATACCAAAGTCATTATTGATAAAACGAATTGTGTAAAGAGTAGCTGTGCTTGGCATTTGTATCTCGTCGAAGCTGCTGCCGCCGTTTGTTGTTTTATATAATCTTCCTGAACTGCCTGAGATGTAACCATTATTTGCATCGAAGAAGTGCATTGAGTATAAGGTAATTGTTCCAAGCGTTGTTATCTGCGTGAAAGAGACACCTCCGTTAGTTGATTTACTAACCCTGTTCCCACCACCACAAAGATAGATAGTTAAAGAATCGACAATAAAAATTTCATAACCAGCTGCATTTCCCCAGCCAGCCGAAACAGGTGCCCAATTAGCTCCGCCATTTGTAGTTCTTGCAACTTGACCACTGCCATACATTGCAAAACCAAGATTTTCATTGTAGAATTTTATATCGTATATATTACTTGATGAGGTACCAGTTCCCGTGTTTAACTGAACCCAATCGATCCCGCCATTTGTGGTTTTGTACACTCCTGTTGGACCTAACGAGCCAACATAACCAACATTTTCATTCACGAAGAATACTGAATAGGTTCGATACCCCGGATCGAATGAAAGATTTGTCCAGGTAACTCCACTATCAGTTGTTTTTAAAATATCTCCGAATGAATTTCCAGTTGTAATGCTTCCTCCCACAACAAAGCCTGTAGTCTCTGATGGAAATGATAAACGATGAAGAATTTCGTTTGTCGCAGATATATTTTTAGTTTGCCAGCTTACTCCATCATCAACAGATAAAACAATCTGACCGATATCACCACCTATAAGTACAGGAGTTGTTCCCTCTGAATTAACACCGAGAATTCCCAAACCATATAAATTTTCTGTTGAAGATGTTTGTGTGAGTTCCCAGTTTGCTCCACCATTCGTAGTTTTTAAAACTCTTCCTGCGGTAGTAAGTGCATATCCAATCTCCGCGTCAATAAACTTTACTTCATAAATAGTCGCCGTTGTTGAACCAATGTTATAGATTATTGCACCGGTTGCACCACCATCAGTGGTTTTATAAATTTTACCAGTACTGTTTGAAATCCATCCTGTATCAGCATCAAAAAAGTGGATCCCGCGAACAGTACCATCCAGACCAGTAATGTTAGCTGTTATGTTTTCCCATGTTGAACCGGCATTTGTTGAGCGGAGAAGCCTGCCTGTTGTCGAACTTGCGGATCCTAAAAATATCAGAGTATCATTTACATAATGCACTTTATAAATTGCAGTCGTACCATTTGTTGATAAAGTCCAGTTCGATCCACCATCTGTCGTCTTCAGAATATTTCCGCTATTACCAACTGCATATCCAACATTAGTATTAATAAAATCCACATCCCAAAGTGTGACTGTTACACCTGAATTCTGCTCTACCCAGCTTGTACCTCCATCAGTAGTTTTCATAATTAAACCCCCGGTACCTACTGCGTAACCAATGTTCTGATCAGAAAAGATTACATCATAGATATCTCGTGCAAGCGAGTCAATATATGAAATTGACCAAGTTGTACCAGCATCTGTGGAAACAGTAACTGCACTTCCATTTCCGAACAACATAAATTTTGTTGGTGAGAGAATAATTGCGTCGTTATGATCAGCACCAGTTGGGGTAGGATTTTGCCATTCCCAATCGAAATTTTGAGCATAAGAATTTAAACTTATTGCGATCATAATGAATAATAGAAAGTAAAATTTTTTCATGACTCACTCCCTAAAAGATTGATGAAATAGTTTATCCGAATTTTGATTACAAGTTATTATAGATCGTTGAATAAGTCAATAAATATTTAGAGATTTTGAAATCTGAATTCTTAAAACGACACAAATAGATATGGTGAATCCCATACCCAGTGTATTTTAAGAAACAATAGGAAATTTAAATAGCTTAAATCTGTAGGTGTAAAATATTGGCAATTCTAATCAAAACTTTAAAAAATTTTATAACAATCTTGAGGAAAAATTAAAACAAAATCACTTTCCGGGATGAAGTTAAGAGTTCGCTTATAAAGATTTTTCTTGCTGTTAAAATTATATTCATGGCGAATTAAAGCCTCCCGGTAGTTCGTACTTTAATCATAAATATTCAATATTTAAGTGAATAATGTACATCGAACCTGCTTGTTTTGCTGGTAAGCGAAGAATTTAATTATTAGAAGTTTCCCGATTACGGCTTAATCTTCCACGCCAAAACTAATCCAGCTAAAAACCATGTAACACACAAATCAATTACACCAACTATTGTAAAGCCGAATGGAAACTTCCACCAGTTCCACATAATAAATGGACCTACAAATCCTGCGAATAATCCTAGCAGCATCACAAAAATTACTCTTCGCCTGAATGAAGGATTTTGTGCAAGTGTCATCATCAACAATGTTGCTGCGATGAATGCAGAAATAAAATTAATCAGAAAGCTATTGATCATTGGCATTGCCATATTCCATTCAGAACCTTGCGGATTGTAAACCATAAAATGAATTAGTGGACCAGCTTTATATTGCTCAAACCATTTTTCCATTCCCGCATCTGTTTCTTCTGCAGGTTCGCCTGGATAAAGATAAATTCCTGGTTCTGTGAGTGAAGATTTTATATGTTCGAGCAATGCTTGATCGGTAATATTCTTCATATCAGAATAATGCCACGGAAGTACTGCCCACGAAATGAACATCCAGATGAAAACAACAACTGCAGCGAGTAGTGAAGGTAAAATAATTTTTTTCATAACGCCTCCTGTGATTAGAATTGATTAGTTAATATAAAAGAAAAGAGATGACTTCTTTTTAGCATACAATTTCCCATCAGATTTATGAATTAATGTTGAAAAGGGATAATTACTAAAAACAAAATAATTCAAACTGGATATATTGTCAATTGTTTGATATAATCTTTATTAATAATTATTTGGGAAAAGAGAAAGTGAGACTCACCTCAAAGGTGAGTCTCACGTAATAAAAACTAATATAGTGTCTCGTTACACGTTATTTTATACTCATAAAGAACTGATTTACTTCATCAGCATTTGAAAAAGATTTCCCAACTAATGCTTCATAAAAAGGTTTTTCTTTAATAAACATTTTTTGAGTAACAAAATCTTTTATAAATCTACACTTAGATAATGAATCAAAAGGAACTAAATAAAGGTAACCACTGGCTATGTCACCAAAACAAACTTTTGGATTTTTACTAAAGTTATCTGAGCTGGTATCTCTTAAACTATTAAATGGCGAACTAACTATATCGAAGCCAACTTTGTCAAATACAGATTTGCTAATAATATTTTCGATATAGTTACTGATTTTTTGTGAATAAAATTTTTCGTGTAAATATATTTGAAATATTTTACCCTTAAATTTCTTGTGTAAAATAAATGACATTCTTCCTTTTTCGGAAAAGGGTTGTTTAAAATTAAGATAAGAATGTGATGCTCCAACCCAAACAATTCCTTTTTTCCCTTTCTTAATAATTTGATCTTCAATTTGTTTTGCCATTAGTTCATCACGATATTGCAGAAGAGGCATAGTCTGTATTGTTTGCAATATCCTCAGCTTCTCATAGAACGGACCAGACCTTTTATCCTCAGAGTTGAGAACTAAACTTATTGAAGGCATTTCACACTTGCTATCAAGTCCTATAACTTTCATCTTTTCCTGATTTACATCTAAACTTCTATTCAATGACCATACTCCTTCAAGAATATCCCAATATTCTTTCCAGCCCCAAATCAACCAGGGTTGATGTCTGCCTATTTCCAATGCAAGTTCATAGTCATATTGTTTTGAAGTGACCAGTTTTTCAATTAGCTCATTGTCATCGTAAAGACAAACTTCCATTGCGATAATTCTGACACCGGCTTTATAGAGATCTGGAATCATTCCTTTTAATAAATTTAAGTAGTTGCTTCGTTCGTGTACTTCACCAAAAACTATAACCTGATATTCAGAAACTTTTTCCAAAATATAATCTTCAGGTGTATTACCATTTTGATTAAGCCAGTTCAAAAATCTTGTCTCATCCGATGAATCTATTGAAGATATTTCAATAAGTTTGCTACTATCTGTTTCAGTGTAATCAGGCTCAGACAGAGAATATGAAGAATATCCATTCGATACATCATAAATATCTTTGAAGTAAATTATTCTTTTTATTATGAATAACGTTATTAATATTATCAATGCAAAAGCAATGTGGCTTTTATACTTCCCGAATAATAGGAGCACCCATCTCCCAAAGGTTTTAATTTTGAGTAAATGTGATAACAAAAAATAAAGTGTGGCAAGAACAAGAAAGGTTAATTCAAAAGGAATATAAATGTTGATACTTTGGGTTAGATAGACTATTACTTTAGTGAAAAAATATATAAGCAGCAGATTTACAATTAGAATAGAAAACCTGATCCAAATTTTTATTTTGGTTTCTTTGTCATTCATCAAAATACCATTATTTAATGACCTAAAACGACTAACAGTTAATCTTCTCCTGTCCGTCTACCCAGGCTGTTGCACGAGTCTCTTTTTGTCAACCTGAACTCGTTTCAGGTTCTTCTTATTCACCAAAAACGCGATTAAAGATTCTTAAACAAGCCTGACTGCCGTCGGGCAGGTTCAGGATGACTATTAATTTATTCTTCTGAATCTTCTTTCGCACGATTTAAAATTGCAGGCGGAAGCGACTTGGAAGTTTTGGCTCCAAGTTCTTTTATTTTTTCTGCACGACTAATCAAATTTCCTCGTCCATCGGTTAATTTATTCATCGCTTTATCGTAATTATCTTTAACTGAAATTAATCCTTTACCGACTGTAAGCAAGTCTTCAACAAATGCTGTAAACTTATCGAGCATATCTCCACTTTGCCTTGCAATTTCCAAAGCATTTTTGTTTTGGTTTTCTTGTCTCCAAATGCTTGAAATGGTTCTTAGCGTTGCAAGTAGAGTTGAAGGACTCACAATCACAATATTCATTTCAAAAGCATCGTTAAAAATTGCCTGATCATTTTGTACTGCGAGTGCAAATGCCGGTTCGATCGGCATAAACATTAGAACAAAATCAAGACTTTCGAGCTGATATAGATTCTGATAATTTTTTCCGCTTAGATTTTTTATGTGTGATCGGATTGAATTTATATGCTCTCTCAAACCAAGCTGTTTCTGGTGTTCATCTTCTTCTGAAATATATTTTTCATAACCAATCAATGAAACTTTTGAATCCACAACTATACTTTTATTCTCAGGAAGTTTTATTATCACATCCGGTTGTAATCTTTTTCCTGATTCTGAAGTCAAACTTTCCTGGACAACGTATTCCCTCCCTTTCACCAATCCGGATTTTTCGAGAATGCTTTCGAGAATAAACTCACCCCAATTGCCTTGAGTTTTGCTTTGTCCTTTTAATGCTTCAGTAAGATTTTTCGCTTCCTGAGTTATCTGCTGATTCATATCTTTCAATGATGTCAACTGCTGACGAAGCGACGCAAATCTGTCAATATTTTCTTTGTTTGTTTCCTCGACTTTACTCTGAAATTCGTTAATCTTTTCTTTTAACGGATTGAGAATTTCCGAAAGATTTGTTTTGCTTTGCTTTGAAAACTCATCTGTTTTTTCTTTGAAGATTTTATTAGCAAGATTTTCAAATTCTTTTGTGAACTTCTGCTGCAATTCCTCTACTTCTGCTTTTTGTTCAGTGAGTTTTTGTTGAAGATTATTGTAATCAGATTGAAGTGCTGATAATTTTGAGTTGAGCTCAAGAACTTTTTGTCTCTCTGAGTTAAGATTATTTTCAAGTGTGGATCTTTCACGTTCGAGAATTACACTTCGTTCTTCAACCCTGCCGGATTCACCTTTAAATTTTGATGAAGCGATAAACCAGGCAGCAAGTCCTCCAACAATTAATCCAATTATTAAAAAAATTATTTCCATTTTCTTACATCCTTTTAAAACAATAGAACGCAGATGACGCAGATATAACTGATTTGCGCTGATCAGAGATAATCTGCTCAATCAGCGTAATCTGCGTTCTATTCTGCCTATTCTAAACTTCCCACAACCTTCTCAACTTCTTCTAGAATTTCACAAGACTTAACAAGCGCTTTCATCTTGTTATGATCAGGATAAAGCGGACGATCAACGTCGAGATGTTCAACATATTTTCTAATTACTTCTTTTGCTTTTGCAACTCCTTTTCCTGTTTTATGCTCACGGAAATCGAGTGCCTGAGCCGCAGCCATAAATTCAATTCCTAATATACCATAAGCATTATCAAGAATCTGTTGGTTTTTCAAAGCCGTATTCATTCCCATAGAAACAAAATCTTCTTGATCAGCAGCAGCAGGGATTGATTGAATCGAAGCAGGAGTTGAAAGAATTCTTTGTTCAACTATTAATGTATCTGCTGTGTACTGACTCAACATCAAACCAGAAAACATTCCAGCACCTTTTGTTAAGAAAGCAGGAAGTCCGACACTCAATGCCGGATTATTCAATCTGTTCATTCTTCTTTCGGATAAAACACAAATCATAGTAACTGCAGCACCAACCATATCCATTGGAAGCGAAACAGGAGTTCCCTGAAAGTTTGCACCGGTCAATGTTATTTTATCTTCAGGAATAAATATCGGATTATCACCCACGCCATTCAATTCAATTTCAATTTGTGATTTGGCATAAGCAACTGCATCGTGTGCTGCACCAATTACTTGTGGAGAAGATCGCATCGAGTACGCATCCTGAACTTTTTGTTTTAATTTACCAGAAAGAAGATCACTTCCTTCAATACATTTTTTAATTGATTGTGAACTTCGGACAGCTCCAGAAAATCCTCTCAGTTTATGTAAACGAACATCGTACGGTTTCATATTTGCGAGAAGAGCTTCAAGTGACATTGCACAGGCAATTTCAGCTTGTTTCAAGAATCGGTTGATATCATAAATTTGTATCGCAGCAATCGCTGTTAAAAAATTTGAACCATTGATGACTGCAAGTCCGTCTCTTGCTTGAAGTCCGGGAATTTTTATTCCTGCTTTTTCAAACGCAACTTTTCCGGGAAGTCTTTCTCCTTTATAAAATGCTTCTCCTTCTCCCATCATAAGCAAAGCAATTTGCGACATCGGAGCTAGATCACCGCAAGCTCCAACCGAACCTTTTTCGCAGACAACCGGAATACAATCTTTGTTCAGCATATCAACAAGTGTTAAAGTAATTTCAGGTCTGCATCCTGAATTTCCGTGTGCATGAACATTTATTCTTCCTGTAATTGCACCACGCACCCATTCAATCGGCATTGGATTGCCGATTCCTGCAGCGTGATTATAGATAAGATATTTCTGAAAATCTTTTACCTGTTCGTCATTCAACACAACTTCGGAAAATTCTCCGATGCCCGTGTTAACTCCGTACATAATTTCGTGAGCTTTGATTTTTTCTTCAAGCATTGCACGACAGGTTTTTATTCTTTCGATTGAATCTTTGTTGAGTTCGACTTGTTCTTTATTTCTTGCGATGCGGACTACTTTTTCAACTGTTAATCCTGATCCGTTTAAAGTAATAGCCATTCTTTCCTTCCGTTATCCTGTGGTAGATAAAAATGATGATGAATTGTGAATGTAAAATTAACTATTAAGCAGGAGAAATCAGAGAGGAAAAAGAGTAAGAGTAGGATTAAGAGTAAGAGAAAGATCTGGAAATCTTTCTCTTTCAAATTGATTTATAAAATAGAATTCAAAAATAAACTGTTGCGAAAACTGCAGCACCAGTATTAATGTTAGTACCTCCGGGATTGCCAAACCGACTTGAATTTTCATCGGATATTGTGGCGTTCAATTGCGCTTCAACTCCAAAACTAAAACTTTCATTTAGGAAATACTCGCCGCCAGCTAAGAATCCAACTAAAAAATCTGTTGTCGATTCAGGGTCAGCTCCTCCATCATCGCTGCTTGCAGGACTGAAAAAAATAGACCCGGCTCTGCCACCTAAAAATGGCCTTACAACTTTTTTAGTTAAATAGAATCGCCCGACTAGCCCAAGACTTATATCCGACCCAATTTCAGAAGCATATATGAAACCTAAAGCAGGTGCGAGAACAGCTGACTCGGACAGAAAAATAGGAAATAAAATATCAAATTGACTATCCTGTACTAGAGCTGATATACCGAATGAATTACTATTTTCTTTCTCTTGTGCGAACGTACTTTCAGTTACAAATAAAAATGAGACGAACAGAATTAGAATGATATAATATTGTATAAGAATTTTCATTGTGGTCTCCCGATAGAAGTTAAGTTATCGTAAATTTGATTAACTATTACTTTGTAGTAATTACTTTCATTTCTAAAGTTCAATACATCACACCACTTTAGCCAATCATCTGATTGGACGTATATTCTATAAAATCCTTCAGGAAGCAACCTACCTTGCGAATCAGTGAAATGATATTCTAGTCCATAAGAACCTACATTCATTACTTCATTAAGTAGTGTGTTCACAGACAATCTGTTTAAAACTTCAAACTGAGCATTCATTGCATTTAGTACTTCCTTCGATTCCTGCTGAGGTAATCTAGCTGGAACGACCCAAACCTTTACAACATTCTGCTCTGGAATTGCAAACCCGATATTAGTATAATCACCTATTGAAGGTTTACAAAAGCTTCTCCCAGATGGATTTCCCCAAACTGCTAAGACTTCGGGAGACTCCTCTGATGTAAAAAATAATCCTGTAACAACAGGCATTTCATCAAAAGGAGAGTAAGATGATGGATTCCCGGAATCGTTTGAACAAGAAATTAAAATAAGGCTTAATATTAAAAAAAGGATCTGGATGGACTGTATTTTTTTCGTATTCATATTCTTCTCCAAGATTAAGAAAATTATTCTGATAATTCAGATTACTTATAAGAATAAAAAAAATTTACTAATAAAACTTATGGTTTTTTTCACAGTATTCAAATAAGTAATTCTCTATTTATAGTTTTCCAATAACTTTTTAATCTTATCAGAATTTTCTTTATTCGCTCTGAACTTAAACAGAACCGTATCGTGATTGTATTTTACCGAAGTTACTTCTGCAAGATCGTGAATTTGTGATGCGAGTTTTGTTTGCTCAATTCCGAGCGTTAATTCCTGCTCAACGAAAGAATCTTTGATTACATTTTCAATTGATTTAATCAAAGCAGATATGTTAATTCCTTTCTTTGCTGAAATAACAACACCGTCGGGAAATTTATTTCGAACATATTCGATTATGCTTTTATCATCCACGGAATCAACTTTGTTAAATACTTTTATTTCTTTTTTGTGCTCGCTATCGAATTCTTTCAATGTTTCATCTACAACTTTCAGATGATCCTCATAATACGGATGTGAAAGATCAATCAAATGGAGAATGATGTCTGAGTCTCTTACTTCATTCAATGTACTTTTAAATGATGCAACAAGATGTGCCGGAAGTTTTCTTATAAATCCAACTGTATCGCTAATAAGAATTTTTTCCTTAGTATCGAAATTAACTGTACGTGTCGTTGAATCAAGTGTGGCAAATAATTTATCTTCAGCAAACACATCTGACTTTGTAAGAAGATTGAATAAAGTTGATTTGCCTGCATTTGTGTAGCCAGCAATTGAAATTCTTACAAAATCTTTTCTACCTTTGCTTTGTGTTTCTCTTTGCGATTCAATACTTTTTAATTTTTCTTTCAGATGACTGATGCGAGTCCTGATCATTCTTCTGTCAGTTTCAATTTGAGTTTCACCGGGACCTTTCGTTCCGATTCCGCCGTATTGTTTTGAAAGATGTGTCCAGGCTCGAGTTAATCTTGGCAGCATATATTCAAGCTGTGCAAGTTCAACCTGTGTTTTTGCTTCTTTGGTTTTCGCACGGAGAGCAAAGATGTCAAGTATCAATCCGCTTCTGTCAATAATTTTTCTGTTAAAAAGTTTTTCAAGATTTCTAACCTGAACCGGAGTGAGATCATCATCGAAAATCGCAAGATCAATACCATTCAACTCAATAAGCTGAGCCAGTTCTTCCGCTTTTCCTTTGCCGATGTAAAATGCTGAATCAATACTGTTCTTTGACTGAATGATTTTAAATATCGACTCAGCACCAGCCGTATCAGCAAGTTCTTCAAGTTCTGAAAGATGTTCTTCGGTAAGTTCTCTATTGACATTTCTTGTTTGCAGAGCAACAAGCATTGCACGTTCAACTTTTTTTCGATTAATTTCGATCACAATAATTTTGCTCGGATTTACTATCTATTTCTTAAATTTAATTGCATGGTAGTATGGTTGCATGGTTGTATGATCATCAAATAAATTAATAATTCTTGCATACATGCATGCACCCATACAGTCATACACTGTCTTTCAGCTCAACTAATTCTTTTTTCGCATTTCGTGCAATTGTCATTTCAACCAATGCAAGTAGTATTGCAATCAGTACAAAATATCTCCACAACTCAGAACCAAATCTTGCCTGCAAAATCATTTGAGTTGGATTCTCGTTTTTATCAATTATAATATGTTTTCCATTAAAATTAATTTTCTCGAGATACTCGTCAAAATCACTTTCGGTTAAATATTCAGTTACAGATTCAGCCGGATCGGTATTCACATTTGCTGAAGCTAAAAGCTTTTCTCCCGATAGAAATTCATAATTACCTGCAAGTGAAGTTGCAGCGTATGAAATAAAATCCGAGGTCTGATTTTCATCAATGTTTATGAAGTCTTCACTTTTATCAGGTCGTACTATTTTTATTTGAGGAAGAGTCCGTTCTGCAACATTTACATTTATTGTTTCACCTGCAAAATAATTTACCTCATTTTTGTTGTATGCAGATAAATACATAACCGATTTGGTTACAAGCGGTGCAAATATTCCTTTAATCGGGAAATCACTCCACGAAAAAACCGGTGATGAACTGAACAACAAAACTTTTCCATCACCAATAGAATATTCACTCAGGAAACTGCTTTCATCCTGCAACTTGATTATGCTCTTTCCTTTTCCTCCAGGATTAATTTTAAAATAAGAAAATATTTCGGGTGATTCGATTTGTTTCTTCTTCTCATCCATAAAAATATTTTCGAACAATGGATGATTAAAATCTGTCTCACTGAAATGGATTGATTGTCCTGCTTCCAATTTAACAAAACTTCCTGCTGAAGTAATTCCAATTGAGTTTAATGAGCTATTAAATCCTGAGCTGCCATTTTCCGAAGGTGGAAAAATTATAATTCCTTTTCCTGAACTAAGGAACTGATTTAGTTTGACACTTTCATTTCCAAAATTATCACTCAATAAAATTATCACCTGAAAATTATTTAATGAAACGCCTGAGATTTGCTCTGTTTTTTTAATAGTGATATCAAAATAACCTTTTTCGGAAACTGATTTCAGTGCAGCTTCAATGAGTTTCGTATCATTTACATCATCTGCAAGGATCAGCACGGGAATTTTTTCAGAAATAAAAAATGAAGTGTAGCGTTTGTTATCTTGTATTATATCATCTTCTTCAATTTCTATGATGGCATCGTTATATCCAAAATTTCTTGCTGATGCTTCCAGGTTTGCTATTTTTGATTCACCCGAATTCAAATTTATACTTTGTTGAGCAAGTCTTTCTCCATTAATAAATAGAGAAACCACAAGATTGTCTTTCGTTCTTTCAGAATAATTTTTTAAAGTTGCCTCAAATTTTACAGGTTTATCTTTCTCAAAAATCTGTGTGTTTAATTTCAAATCATCAATTCCAAAATTAAAAACTTCTTTTCCTGAATAATTAAATGTGTACAATCGAACCTGCTCACCAAGCTGCTCTTTCAAATCAATTATTTCATCCTCATTTGCAAGTCTTCCTTTTTGAAAATCAGCTAGAACATAAATTTCTTTATTGAAATTTTTTGCTTCGCCAATTAACTCAGCAGCTTTGATAATTGAATTATTCAATTTCCCTGAAGCATAAGAAATATTTGTTGCATCAACTTCCTGAACGAACTTATTTAGATTTGATGTCATTTCGATTTCATCCGGTTGATGTGAAACGAGAACTAATCCAAACTCATCACCTTCTTCAAACTGGGTGAGGATATTTTTTATTGCTTCTTTTGCTTGATTGAAGTATGAGCCATTCTGATCAACAACCGACATACTGAAAGTATCATCAAGTATAAAAACGGCGGTGGTTTTTGCAGCAGAAGTTGTTCCACCAATTGAAACACCAACAATGGTTGGTCTAGCAAAAGCAGTTACGATTGCGAGTATAATCAAAACGCGAAGTGCAAGAAGCAGCCATTGCTTTATTTTTATTTTCCTGATTTTATTCTTCTGTAGCTCCTTTAAAAACTGGAGTGTACTGAAATCAATTTTTTTCAGCTTTCTAAGATTCAGCAAGTGAATTATGATTGGAATCGATGCAGCTAAAAGTCCAAATAAAACAGCAGGATTTAAAAACGTCATTTAGAAAAATTACTTGTGATTGAATAATTGATTGAGGAAAATAGCTATATGTGATTAGTTAATCCATACAAGATTTTGGGGCCGATAATTTTAGTTTTCAAAATTATTTCGGCTTAATCATATTTTCAGGCTTAAGTAAATCATCAAGCTCAGCTTTCGATAAAAGCTTTTTCTCCAGCACTAATTCATATACACCTTTATTTTTATCAAGAGCTTCTTTCGCTAATTGTGTTGATGTTTCATAACCGAGTACAGGATTGAGAGCAGTTACAAGTCCGATACTGTTTTCAACAAGCGATCTGCATCTGTCTTCGTTTACAGTTATTCCGTCAACACACTTTTGTTTAAGAGTCATCATTCCGTTCTTCAGCATTTCAATTGATTCAAAAAGACTTTCAACTATAATTGGCTCAAATACATTCAACTGAAGCTGCCCGGCTTCTGCAGCGAGTGTAACCGTTAAATCATTTCCGATAACTTTAAAAGCAATTTGATTCACAACTTCAGGAATAACCGGATTTATTTTCCCCGGCATTATCGATGAACCTGGCTGCATTGGTGGAAGATTGATTTCATTAATTCCGGTTCTTGGTCCTGAAGAAAGCAGCCGAAGATCATTACAAATTTTTGACAACTTTACTGCAAGTCTTTTCACCGCAGAAGAATACATTACGAATGCACCAGTATCCTGTGTTGCTTCTACTAAATTATTAGCGAGCACAATTTCCATTTTTGTAATATCACGCAAATGAGAAACAACTTTTTTGCTGTAATCGGGATGAGAATTTATTCCGGTACCGATTGCTGTTGCACCCATATTAACTTCCAAAAAAAGTTTTACGTTTTGTTCGAGTCGTTCAACTTCTTCACCGAGAGTAACAGCATACGCTTCAAACTCCTGTCCCATTGTCATCGGAACAGCATCCTGAAGTTGTGTTCTTCCCATTTTAATTATGTGAGAAAATTCTTTCGCCTTGTCATGAAAAGACTGAATCAATTCTTTCAGCACTTCGGTGAGTGTTCGGTTTGCGAGAATCAATGCGATCTTTACTGAGGTTGGATATGCATCGTTTGTTGACTGTGATAAATTAACGTGATTATTAGGATGGCAATATTTGTATTCACCTTTTTCATAGCCAAGAATTTCAAGTGCGCGGTTTGCAATCACTTCATTCGCATTCATATTTGTGGAGGTTCCGGCTCCTCCCTGAATCATATCAACAATAAAATGAGTATGAAGTTTTCCATTAATTATTTCTGAGCAAGCCTGAACGATTGCATCCGTAACCGGTTTGGAAAGAAGTCCAAGTTCATTGTTAGTTTTAGCAGCAGCCATTTTAACCATAGCTAAAGCCTGAATTATCACCGGATGAAAGTTCAGTGTAACTCCGCTGATCATAAAGTTTTCAATTGCACGCAGAGTTTGAACACCGTAATAAACTTCATTTGGAACTTCCCTGTCTCCGAGTAAATCGTGTTCACTTCTTGTTCTTCCTGATTGATATTGAGCTGCAAGGTTTACGGATCTTGTATTCGCTGAACTCATCCTTCTTGAAATTACACGAGCAATCTTTGAAAGAATTTCCATTGCAACATCATTGTGCTCAATCATTAATTCTTTGAACTTATCTCTTGAAAGCCTGAAGATTACTGAGTTGATAGTTGCTCTTGCAGAAGTTGAATGGGGTGAATCATCCATCAAAGCTCCTTCGCCAAGAAAGTCGTATTTACCAAAAACTGAGAGTCTTTTCTCTCCGCCGAACGGAGTGGTTTTAAATAATTCAACTTCTCCTTCGTAAATAATTGAAAGATTTTCCCGTGTGTTGTTTTCAGTGAAAACCATTCCATTTATCGGAAAGTTTATGACTAAAATTTTATCGACAACTGTCTGAAGTTGGTTGTCATCTAATCCTTTAAATAACTCAATTCTTTTTAGAAAAGATTTAATGTTTGATTTTTCCATTATTTCACCTGATTAAAATGTGTTACTAAAAAAAAGAGAATCCTGATAGATTCTCCTTTAAAGTTATTTTCAAATGTAATTTAGTTTTTATTTTTCTCAGCAATTAAATTCAACGCACTGCCAGCTTTGAACCAACCAATCTGTGCTTCATTCATTGTTTGGTTGAGCATGATTTCATTTTTACTTCCATCAGAATGTTTGGCTATCATTTTTAGTTGCTTGCCTGGAACAAGCTGAGTTACGAACAAATCGATTTTGTCATCTTCTTTTATTTTGTCATAATCTTTCGGATCTGCAAAAGTCAGCGGAAGCATTCCCTGTTTTTTCAGATTGGTTTCGTGAATTCGTGCAAAACTTTTTACAATGATTGCTTTGCCGCCAAGAAATCTTGGTTCCATTGCTGCGTGTTCACGCGAAGAACCTTCGCCATAATTTTCATCTCCAATAACAATCCAACCAATTCCCTTTGCTTTATATTCACGGGCAACTTCAGGAACTGATTTTATCTCGCCGGAAAAAATATTTTTAACTTTCCCTGTATCTCCGCTGTATGCATTTGTAGCCCCGATGAACATATTATTTGAAATGTTATCAAGATGCCCACGAAACCTTAACCACGGACCAGCCATTGAGATGTGATCGGTTGTACATTTACCTTTTGCTTTAAGAAGAACCGGAAAATCATTAAAATCTTTTCCATCCCATTTTTCAAATGGTTTAAGTAACTGAAGTCTTTCACTTTTTGGATCAACTTTTACTTCGACTGAAGAACCATCTATTGCAGGAGGAATAAATCCACTGCTTCCTTCATCAAATCCTTTCGGAGGAAGTTCCTCTCCTGTTGGTGGATTTAGTTTAATTTTTTCTCCTTTTTCATTTACCAGTTCATCTGTAACAGGGTTAAACGAAAGACTTCCTGCAATAGCAAGTGCGGTTGTAATTTCAGGTGAAGCTACGAATGCTAGTGTTTCAGGATTACCATCGTTTCTCTTCGCAAAATTTCTGTTAAATGAAGTTACTATTGTATTCTTTTCGCCTGTTTTGATATCCATTCTTTTCCACATTCCGATGCAGGGACCACAAGCATTTGCTAGTATTAATCCACCAATATCAGTTAGTGCTTTTAGTTGGCCATCACGTTCGATTGTAGCTCTGACTTGTTCTGAACCAGGAGTAATTGTGAATTGTGATTTTGCTTTCAATCCTTTTGAAAGTGCAAGCTTTGCAATGCTGGCAGATCGATCAATATCTTCATAGCTTGAATTTGTGCAACTTCCAATTAAAGCAACAGAAATTTTATCGGGATAGTTTTCTTTTTTAACTGCTTCTTTCATTTTAGAAATTGGCCAGGCTTTATCGGGCGTGAATGGACCGTTGAGGTGAGGTTCAAGCTGGCTAAGATTAATTTCTATCACCTGATCAAAATACTTTTCTGGATTTTCAAAAACCTCTTTGTCTGCACATAACTCATCCGAAATTCCTTCTGCAAGTACGGCCACATCAGGTCTTTTAGTAATTTTTAGATAAGCAGACATCTTTTCATCGAACGGAAAAACAGAAGTTGTCGCACCTATCTCAGCACCCATATTACAAATCGTTCCTTTGCCAGTACAGGAAATTGATGAAGTTCCTTCGCCAAAATATTCTACAATTGCACCTGTTCCACCTTTTACGGTTAAAATTCCTGCGAGATTTAGAATTACATCTTTTGCTGAAGTCCAGCCATTCAGCTTGCCGGTTAACTTTACTCCGGTGATTTTTGGCCATTTTAATTCCCACGGCATTCCAGCCATCACATCAACTGCATCAGCACCACCAACTCCAATTGCAATCATTCCGAGCCCGCCGGCATTCGGAGTATGCGAGTCAGTTCCAATCATCATTCCACCAGGAAAAGCATAATTCTCCAAAACAACCTGATGAATAATTCCTGCACCGGGTTTCCAGAAACCAATTCCGTACTTTTGCGAAATGCTCTCAAGAAAATCATATACTTCCTTGTTCTCTTCATTAGCTCTGAGTAAATCATCTTTTGCTCCAACCTGAGCCTGAATAAGATGATCACAATGAACGGTGGAAGGAACAGAAGTAGTCTTTTTTCCTGAAGACATAAATTGAAGAAGCGCCATTTGTGCTGTTGCATCCTGCATTGCAACTCTGTCAGGTGTTAAATCAACATAATCTTTTCCTCGATTAAATTGCTTTACCGGATTATCCCATAGATGTGTGTATAAGATTTTTTCAGTGTAAGTGAGTGGTCGATTCAAAACTTTTCTAATTTCGGTCAATTTTTCCCGGTAATTATTATATACGGCTTTAATCATATCAAAATTTGATGTCATTTGAAGTCCTTTACTTTAAGCAAATAAAAATTTTTCTGCTCCAAAATACAGAAAATCATCGAAATTTGTTTAATTCCGACATTCCCAGATTGTCTGCACGATATTTGACGCCGGGAGACGAACCTTAAATAAGTGCGTATTATAATTCAGAAAATAAACCGCGGGAAAAAATATAGTGGAGAAAAATCCTATACTAATCGTTGATGATGAACCTTCATATTTGGAATTAATGAAGGATTTCCTGAACCAGGAAGGTTATGCTAATGTGATTACTGAATCAAATCCATTAAATGTTTTGCCACTTCTTGACAGGACAGATATTGATCTGATTCTTCTGGATATTTTTATGCCGGAGATGAACGGACTTGAATTGCTCGAAAAGATTTACGCCGTTTATCCAGGAATTCCTGTCATAGTTATCACAGCGGTTCACGAAGTTCAGATTGCACTAAAAGCAATAAAGCTCGGTGCCTACGAATTTATTACAAAACCACCAGATACTGACAGATTGTTGTTAACTATACGAAGAGCATTAGATACAAAGCTTCTGGAGTCTGAAAGAGATTCATTAAGAAGATCGTTGTTTGAACATAAACCAAGCCGAAGAATATTTTCAGATATTATTACTGATTCACCTGTGATGCATAAAGTATTTGAACTTGTTGAAATTTTTGCACCAACAAATGAAACTGTTTTCATTGCAGGAGAAACCGGAACCGGTAAAGATATGATAGCAAGTAAAATTCATGATCTTTCTCCAAGAAGAGGCAGACCGTTTGTTGCAGTCAACCTTGCTTCAATAACACCAAGCTTATTTGAAAGTGAACTTTTTGGATACAAGAAAGGAACGTTTACCGGAGCTGTTGAAGATAAAGTCGGATATTTTGAAGCTGCTAACGGAGGTACAATTTTTCTTGATGAAGTTGGCGAACTGCCAATTGCTCTTCAAGGTAAACTGCTGCGCACAATTCAATACAATGAAATTTACCGGATTGGTGATGCAAAACCAGTTCAACTGGATATTAGGATTATCTCAGCTACCAACAAAGACCTTCTTCAGGCAGTTAACAATAAAGAGTTTAGAGCAGATTTGTATTATCGTCTCAATCGCGGATTTATTTTTATGCCTCCTCTTAATAAAAGAGGTGATGATGTTGTTCTACTTGCAGAACATTTTCTTGAAGTAGGAAACCGGACTTACAGCAAAAACATACAGGGATTTTCTGAAAGTGTTATGGAAGCATTGAAAAGCTATACGTTCCCGGGTAATGTAAGAGAATTAGAAAATATTATACTAAACTCTGTTGCAAAAACATTTGGTGAAACGCATATAAATTCGATCGATCTTCCAAAAGAATATCTCAGACCAATTGACAATGGGAATAATCACAAACCAAAATTAACCACACTCAACCTCGCTGCTGAGGAACATATTTTAAATATTATGAAAACGGTTGGGAATAGCGTTCAAAGAGCTGCACCGCTTCTTGGAGTTAGCGAAAGAACCTTACAAAGAAGATTGAAAGCAATTAGGGAAAGAAGAAACTGAGATTGAATAATTTCTGCAATAAACTATTTATCTTAATTTTTTTAAGATAATTACTTATTTGAGAAGTTATTTAAATTTTATTTGAGTTAAGTCAAAGTTTGAATACGACTTAACGAAATTATTGACGACAGTATTGCCGTTAAATTTGCATCTAACTTTTAAAACACTTCCAAATAATTCCAAAAATCAATTTTTTCATATTAGCACGCCAATTGCAACTTTTAAATTAATTTGGGTTACTATCAATTTCCCAGAGCTTAAAGATTAAATGAATCAATTTCTATCACAAATTTTAAAAGTAATCGATTCATTTAGTAGTTAAGTAAAAATTAAAACTTGTTTTAAATAAGATACGTATATGATCTACTATTTTTTGGAAAGTTTTATTCTTGTTTCCGAAGTAATATTTGGTTCAGAATCGTATCAAAATAAAATTTCTTAAATTTATTAAAATGTGGGAGAGAACTATGATACAATTAAAGCCAAATAAAAATGGGACTGCTGATGTTAATGAGTTTTCAGGATTTGTTTCAACAAAGCATAATGGAGTAACCAATCTTACAAAAATTGTTCTTGCAATCTCTGTACTACTAGCAGTACTAATGTTCGTATCAAAATAATTAATCAATTGCTGAATAATTTTTTGAGTTGAACCAAAATTGTTTGAATTAAATACGCTAACTAATTAATGCTACTCTTAATTCTCGGCAATAATTCTGTGAACGTTAATTATGTCACAATTACTTTAATTCTGATAAAATCATGGAATTATTACTAATACTAAGAAGGTAAAATATGCTGATATATAAACTTTTTCTGTGGTATTACTTCCAATTCTGTCGCCTGCGACATGAATGACATTTTTAGATTCTAAAAATTTCGAGAAAACATAATAAAAAATTAAAAATCTGGTTCTTCAGCACAAAACAGAAAATTGCACAATAGTTGCATAAGATACACTAATAATAATTTTTAATTTAAGGAAATCGATTTTATGACCACTGCCCAAACACTGCTTTCGATCGGAGCAATTATGCTTTTAACATTCTTAATCTTAAGATTTAATAGTATCCAAATAACTTCATCAGAAGCTGCATATAATGCAAAGTTCGGAATTGTTGCTAACTCATTAGCTAATTCATTGATTGAGGAAGCAAAAGATAAGGTGTTTGATGAGGTAGTACTTGATACAAACAAAGTTATACTTTCGGCTTCAGATTTTTCACCGACTGCAAATACAAATATGGGAAAAGAAATTGGTGAAGTTTATCCGAACTTTGATGATTTTGATGACTATAACAATTTATTTGTTCTCGACACACTTTCTTTAACTAATCCAACAACAGGAAGAGCAACTCCTTTTGAAATACGATCAACTGTAAACTATGTTTCTGACACAGCACCTGATGTAAAATCAGGGAGTAAAACATATCATAAAAAATTAACTGTAGCAGTTTATAGTAGTGCAATGATTGATACAGTTAAGATTACTACTGTATTTAGTTTCTGGACATTATTAGAATAATTTAAGTATGAGGATTAACTAATGGGATTTTCAGTAATATTTGATATTCTTACCGCCACGATCATTGGTGGAATTATTCTTATGAATCTTCTCAATCTTAATGAGAATGTTTATCAAACCGAAGTAACTTCTATGATGGATGTCAACTTACAAGTGGAAGTCATTAATACAGCAAACGTAATTGAAAATGACTTTAATAAGATCGGTTATTGTGCGAACCCCGCAAATATAAATGATCTTCCAAAAGTTACATTAGGTGATTCATCTTCAATCAAGATCGTATTTGACGCTGATAAAAATGGCTTTTATGATACTGTTTACTATTATGTAAGTGATACAACTCTTCTCAATAATACACCCAATCCAAGAGATAAAGTACTTTACAGAAGATTAAATGGGAACACACCATATATGGTAAGCAATAGAATCACAGATTTTAGATTACAATATCTTGATGCTTTATATAATGTTCTGCCAACACCTGTTGCTTCTCCAGGATTAGCTACATATATAAAAATTGCAATTAAAGTAGAAGATCCTTTTGCTATTGAAAATGAATACAACGAAGCATATTGGCGTAGATTAACCGTTACTGCAAAAAATTTAAAAAGAAATTAGGAGATTTAAAATGGGCGGAAAAGTTTCACTTCTTCTTGTAATGTTATTCAGCGGAATAATGGCATTATTTAGTGGAAAAATAGTCAATAGAAACGTAGAAATGACGGAAAACTTTGTTGACTATTACAGCGTTACTAGAGCATCAAACATTGCCATTAGCGCAGCTAATATTGCCATCAATAAACTATATTTAAATAGAAAATGGATGGATGGTATCAGTAACCGTGCATTTGCTGATGGAGTTATGAATGTAGATATCGACACAATTGGCTGGGACAACCGAAAAATTGTTGCAACCGGAGAATATAGAGGAATTACCAAAACTGTTGAAATACTACTGGAACCTGAAAATTTTGCACTCTTCGGAAATTTTTATAATGTTTTTGGAAGTGTTTGGGCTGCAACTGGTGATACATTCTCTGGCAGATTTCATGCAAACGATTGGATCAATTGTTATGGTGATCCTGTATTTCTAGGACCTGCAACAACTTCCAAAGGTGTAAAATTGTATGATAACAAATCGCACCCGGAATTTTTTGGTGGGACGAAAGTTACCGATCCGATACCATTGGAGTTTGATACTTCTTCAATTAGGATTGCAGCATACAGTAATGGAAGAATTTTTAGAGACACAACAAATGCTGGGAAAGTCACAACAGTGGATTTGACATTTTTGGCAAATGGAAATGTTACTTACAAACTAAAAATCGGTAGTGGCAGCTACACTTCACCAATAACCGTTCCTTTAACCTCTCTGGCTCCTAATGGTGTTATTTATGTTGAGAAAGGAAATATTAACGTTCAAGGAACGTTAGATGGAAGGACAACCATTGTTGCTTCTCAAAAAGGAAGCTCGAGTGCTGGCCAAGTATTTATAACAAATAGTATTAATTACGCAAGTAATCCCTTAACTAATCCTTCAAGTAACGATATGATGGGTATTGTTGCGGAGAATAAAGTAGTTGTAACCTATGATCCTGCCCGCGGCGATATTAATATTTGTTCTTCTATCTTTTCTAAGAAAGACGGTTTAGTTATTGAGAGATATGGCGAATATCCAACAGCTTACAAAATGAACCTCCTTGGTGGAATAATTGGACAGAAAGTTCAACCCACTGCGAACTACAAACTCATTAATGGTAAATATGTGCCTATTAACGGATATAGTTATGTTCATAAATATGATGATAGAATGCTAAAAGTAAGACCACCATTTTTTCCATCCACCAAATATTTTCGTGTAATTAGCTGGTACGAAGAATAATCTTACCTTTCTCTCAATTTTTAAACAAGAGTAATGTCGATGGCATTACTCTTCTTTTATTTAAATCTGTTTAACATTTATATTTTTATCATAATCTCTTTAGAATAAAATTATCTCGTGAACCAGCGTTAATTTTGTCCGACACCGGCACCAAACAGAACTATTTATCCCATTTTCTCACCTTTTTATCGGAAAATTCTTCTGAATCTACTGACGATTTTGTCGCTTGCACAATCAATTGTTAAATAATGCAAATCGTTAGGTGGCCTGAAAATTGTCAATTGCGTAATAATTCTTTTAAAACAGAATTAAAATTTTGATCATAGTATTCTTAATAATTATTCGAGAGGCATAAAAGCAATGGAATCAATAGAACGCAAAGTTGAAAACTACGCAATAGTATTTAATGTAAACTTATTGAGAGCTACTCTCATTGAGGCGACTGAATTTAAGGATTTACTGGAAGAAACAATTGCAGATACAGACAAAGACATTATTGTTAATCTGAGTGCTTGTGAACATCTTGATTCAACTTTTCTTGGTGTTCTTGTAAGTAGTTATAAGAGACTAAAAAGCCAGAATAGAACTCTTGTAATAATTGAGCCAATCGAACAATCAAGTATTTTCCTGACTCTAAACTCAATTGGAAAAATATTTCCTCTCTATACAAGTGTAAAAGTTGCATTAGAAGATATTGAGAATAAAAAACTTCTTGAGAACGAACTTCATGAGATTGATGCAAAGCAGACACGAAAATCTGAAAGACAATTAAGTTCTAACAGTGTAACTTCAACTCATCCTTTAGTAGATTCTCCGTTAGTTCAAATGCAGGAACCGATCCAGGAATTAGAACCAGAAATTACTGAGGAACTTTTTGAAAAAAGTGCTCCGGAGAAATTGAGTTTTTCATCTGTAGTGGCTCAAACTGAAAATGCAAATAAGTTCGAAATGGAAAATAGTAGTGAAGATACTCCACGAATAGAATCAGCAGAACCAATGTTTAAAAACAGAAATTTAGAATACGAGATTGATGCTGTGAAAGAAGATATTTTTGTTTCTGTTCCCCAAGAAGTTATCAAACCAGATATGCGTTTTCATTCAGGTAAAGTAGAGTGGGAATTTGGTTTCAGTTCTTAATCATAGATGAAAAATAAATCGTCTAAGGTGAAAAATCCTCGTTCCTGATCAGTAATAAAATTGCAGATTGAGGAATAATGAGAAATTTTTCTTTATCGAATTCAATTTCAACAGCTTCTTTTCTTAAAAAAATAGCCAGATCACCTTCACGTGCCTGAAGTGGAATATATTTCACTTTATTTACTGATTCCTTCCATGGTTCATCATCAATCTCAGTGGATGTTGCATAACCCGGACCAACTTTCATAACGTAACCGCTTTGAACACGTTCCTTTTCAGTTACACCTGATGGTAAATATAAACCGCTGGATGTTCTAGAAGATTCTTCCTGAGGTCTGATAAGAACTCTATCCCCTACAACAACAAACCGATCAATATTTCTCAATTTCAATTCCATTAATAATTTCAAATGTTTCTCACTGAAATATATCAAAAGTAAAAGTTAATCTCCTGTTGGCAGAAATTCTTTTTCCACATCGGATTCTTTATTCATAAATTTGAACAGCTAATTGAACAAAATGATCTATGTCTGATTACAATTCAAATTTTTGGGATGAGAGATTCTCTGTAGAGGGATATGTTTACGGCACTGAGCCGAATAAATTCTTCAAAGAACAGTTGATGAAAATTAATCCGGTTGGCAGGCTACTCTTGCCGGCAGAGGGTGAAGGAAGGAATGCAGTTTTTGCAGCAAAGCTCGGCTGGAATGTAGATGCATTTGATCAGAGTAAAGTCGCAAGACAAAAAGCAATGAAGCTTTCAAAAGTAAACGACGTTAAAATCGATTATTTTATTACTCAATTGGAAGATTTTATTCCTCATAAAAATTATTATGATTGCGCTGCAATTATTTTCGTTCACGTTCCAACTGAATCAAGATCAATATTCTATAAAAAAATTATTGAGTCATTAAAACCGAAAGGTAAGATTATCATTGAATTATTTTCAAAGAATCAATTAGGTAAAAATTCAGGAGGACCACAGGATACAAATATGCTTGCTTCTGTTGAAGAGATTAGAACCGATTTTAGAGAAATAAAAACAGAACTCCTCGCCGAAGAAAATATTTATCTCGAAGAAGGTGCAAAACACTCGGGTAACGCCAGCGTAATCAGATTTATTGGTGAAAAAATATTATGACATTATGAAGAAAGTTTTATTTATTACATATTATTGGCCGCCATCAGGGAAAGCATCGCTTCACTGGCCTTTAAAAATTATTAAACACCTCCCTTCTTTTGGCTGGATGCCTTCTGTTTTGACGGTCGATGAAGATACTTTCACACAAAAGGATGATACCTTTAAAAATGAAATCTCAACTGAAGTAAAGATTATCCGAGCGAAATCTGTTGAACCTTTTAATATTTACAAAAAATTTATTGGTAAATCCAGCAATGATCAACTTATTGCCTCTGAGACTATTTCGAAAAAAAACAAAAGCTTTTCACACAGTCTGTCTATATGGATAAGGATGAATTTATTCATTCCGGATTCAAGAGTTGGTTGGTATTTTCCAGCAGTTAAAGCCGGTAAAACTTTTTTGAATAATGAAAAAGTTGATGCAATCGTTTCAATCGGACCGCCACACACATCACATCTTGTCGGTAAAAAGCTTTCCTCCATTTTTAATATTCCCCACTTCCCTGTTTTCATTGATCCATGGATTGATATTTCATATTATAAAAATTTTAATCGGAACAAACTCACTCTTTCTATTGATAAACATCTGGAAAAATCTGTATTGCTGAACGCTGCTTCAGTCATATTTGTAACACAGTCAATGTGCAATGACTTCATAAAAAAATATCCGTCAATAAAAGATAAAGCCAATGTTCTGTATTGGGGATACAGTGAGGAAGATTTTTGCCCACCCCCTAACCCCCTTCCTAAGGAAGGGGGAAATGAAGAAATAATTCTTCATGCAGGGAATATTTTTGATTATCAGAATCCAAAATATTTTTGGCAATCCCTGAGAAAAAAAATTGATCGGGGGGAAAAGATTAAATTGGTTTTTGTGGGTACTGTATCACCCGGAATTAAGCAATCAATTTTAGTTGCAGGTCTTGAACCAAACACAATTTACAAGGGATTTTTGCCTTATAAAAAAATGCTGAATGAGATGATGAGTGCGGACTATCTTTTAGTCTGTGCAACCGAACCACGACATGTACCGGGGAAACTCTTTGAATATCTGAGAGCAGGAAAACCGATTATTGCTTTTGGTGATGGAAATGAAGAAGTGAAAAAAATTCTTACCGAAGCAAATGCAGGAATGATGTTTGGGTATGAGGAAAGTGGAGAGAAGTTTTTCAATGAGTCATCTCACTTTAAGTCTGACCAGGAATTCATAAAAAGATTTGAAAGAAAAAATATTAGTCAAGGATTGAGTTTAATTTTGAATAAGGTTGGTGTATAATTCTCTGTACTTTGCGGCAATATTTTGTGGATTGAAATATTGTAATACTTTTGCTCTTGCAGCTTCACTCATTTTTTGTCGATAATCTTCATTCAATAGAATTTTAAGCATACCTTCTGCTAATGCTTCAGCTGATCTTAGTTTTGTCAATAAACCATTCAATTCATTATCCACCATATCGGGGATTCCCCCAGTATCAAATGCAACAACCGGTGTTCCACATGCCATTGATTCCATAATAGTATTTGGCAAGTTATCCTCCAAGGATGGAGCTACAAAAACATCGGCAGAATTATATACAGAAACTATTTGGTCATCATTTTTAACTGAACCTAATTGATTTACTTTAAATGGAATTTTATTTAATATATTTTTGTCAATTTTACCAAAGACTGCAATTTCTATTTCGGAATTTAAACTTTTGTTTTTAATAAAATTTAACGCTTCAATCAAATAATAAAATCCTTTTCGTTTGTCTTTAAGATTCATCGCGCCAAATAGAATTATTTTTTTATCCAAAGGTAATTTCAAGTTTTTTCTGACACTATTCTTGTTAACTGGTTTAAATAAACTGGAATCAATAGGTGTTGGTATAACAAAAATATTTTTATTGGAAAATAAATAACTTCGTGCGACTTCGCTTGCAAGCCAATTGCTTGTTGTAACAAATGTTAAATTTAGTTTATTGAATATTGATTCTTTACGTTTAAAAATTCGATTGGAAAGATCATGATTACTTCTAAATTTGAGCGCTGGACAATTCTTACATTCAGATAAATACTTATTACAATCTCCAACATAATGACAGCCGCCTGTAAATGACCACATATCGTGAAGTATCCATACGATTGGTTTTCCATGTTTTCCGATTCGTTCAATTGCTTTCAGCGAAATAAATCCACCATTTATCCATTGAAGATTAATTACATTAGCATCCTTTATAATCTGATATTTTGAAATGTCTAAACCAATTTTTGGATAAGAAAATCTCCCTCGGTCCTTGTTAGTGAAAAATCGTATAAATCCTTCATCAAGTACCATTCGACTTTGATAATAAAGTTTAGATAAACTTTTGGTTGTTGTTGATATGATTTTAGGATCAAAACTAATTTTTTTTTGAACAAGAAGCTTTGCATCAATGCCATTTAATGCCTGTGCATCAACTATTCTTTTGCAGGCAATTGCAGCTCCACCTGCTAAATCAGAAGTACTTAAATGAACGATTTTCAACTTACTTATATCCGTAAATATTTAACTGGAGATCTATCTGTGGATTAAACTTATTCTTTCGATTAATAAAAGGCATCTCTCTGTAATTAACAAGATTGACGAAATATCTAAATTTATTATCTTCAAGTACTTTTAGGATTTTTGATAATTTTTGATCTGATTTAGCATAAGAATGGTATTCAATAAAAATATTTCTTACCTGATTTAATGAGTCCTTACAATCTAATATTACTTCATATTCTGCACCTTCGATATCAATTTTGAGTAAGTCTATTGACTTTTCAATTTCAATTAAATCTTTAAGTCTAATTGTTGGAACTTTTGTTTTATTTCTCGAAGAATTAATTGATGCACCATCAGCTCCTTCCAAACCAATTTCAATCCCATCTTTATTTATCCAAACTGCCTTATCAATCAATTCTACATTATTAATTCCATTCCTTGAAAGATTATCACGAAGAATTTTTGCAATATTTGGATCAGCTTCAAAAGCCACAATCTTAGAGGCAGGATAATGTTTACTGAAGTATAAACTACTTACCCCGATATTTGCTCCACAATCGTAAATGACCTGATTGATAGAATCAGTTACAAATTTGTAGCTTTCATCAGCAAATATATCTTTGTACTGCCAAATAAATGACAGAGAATCATTTGTAAATAGTTTCAAACCATTAAAATTAAAATTTCTTGCTACAAATCTTTTTTTACTGCCATAGAGTATTGAGTAGAAAATAAATCTCCGATAAGCTGAGCTTTTAATAAATCTATATAACCAGTACTGAGTATGTTCAAGAAAAACACGCAATATTTTTCAGCCTATTTAATTTATAATGATTAAGAGCGATTATTTATTTTTGTCGCTAATATTATGTTATCCAAGTATAGATCGTTATTTCTGGGCATAAATTTCCTGAATATTATACCAAGCACTGTAACAGGTGTCATGAAAAAGAATGTAACTAATTTTTTTAATAATGAATGTTTACGATACACTAATTTATAAAGGTAAAGATTAAACAATTGAGCAAATACGGTCAGATCACCGGCAGTTTTTTTCTGTACCATTATTTCAAAACCATATTTCTCCAAGAGATATCTTATACCAAACGAGGAATACCTGGCAAAATCAAATGGCTTTTCGTGTTCGTCCCAAACGAATGGTAAAGTTATTAGCAGTTTCCCTCCTAACTTTAACACTCTATTTAATTCTGAAAGGAAAAGATTTGGTTCGAAAACATGTTCAAATACCTGGTTGCAGATTATTGAATCAACCTGTTTATCTTTTATAGGAATTGTTTTACCATTATAAAATATATCAGCAAAAGATTTAACATTATGAATACTGGTTTGAATATCTATTCCAATATAACTGCTCACTTTAAAAAGTTTTTCATAAGGTTTATTTCCACATCCAATATCAACAGCTAATCCATTAATTTCATCGGCTAAGGACATAATATTTTTTAGTAATTCTTTACGGGCAATGTAAAAAGGATTTATAAATAACCCTAAGACGTCCGGATAAAATTGCTGCTTTTCATAATACTTTTTTAGTGATTCTAACATTCGACTTTAATTAAGTAGATAATGTTGAGTTGAGCTTTCAATATTTCATCATAAAATTAATGACCCTTCTAATCGTACCAATATTTACCAAAGAATTAATTTGGCTCTGAATTTCATCTGAATATTTAAGATCTTTCTCCAGCATTTTAATATCATTATCCTCTACGATTTCAACATCAAATTTGGCTATTTTTCTTTTGAAGTTCGTACCCGTCGCATCCACACCAATATTATTTACGAATGAACGTATCGGGTAAATACAGAAAGCATCATTTATAATATGAGTAAACACCCATTTGACAGCCCATGAATCTATTTTACCATCAATTGCTTTTTGTAGCATGGGTACTAAATCTGTTCCTGCTTTATCCAATAAGTTTCTAAGTGATTTTTTATCCCTCACATTAAAGACGGTTTCAGGTTTCCATATAGCATTTTTCCATCTATCTTTCCAGGTTGCCCAACCCCAGGATGATGCTCTTGGTGAAATATAAACCTTGTAAAAATATGATAGTGGAATTTTAATTGGGAAATTATAACCAGAAATAGAATATATCCTTTTATCATCTACATAAAAATTCAGTGCAAGATTGATAAAGTTGAGGAAATTTTTTGATGTTAGAATATCATCTTCAAGAACAATGACTTTTTCATAGTGATTGAATACTTCATTAACTCCGGAAATGACCGAATCAGCCAACCCTAAATTTTCATCACGTTGTATAATATCAATTTTGGCAAATCCTTTGACTGTTTTTAGATAGCTTCTAACATTGTTAATCTTTTTTTCATCATTATCTGATTTAGCCCCATCAGAATAAATAAATAATTTTGATTTAGCTGCTAATATATTTTTCTGTAATGCTTCAACAGTCTTCCTAGTATGTTCGGGCCGATTATAGACGAAGAGAATTATCGGGGATAAATTGTTTACAGACATTAAAAATTGATGTAATAGTTATATTTTCTAAAACAAATATAATCTATTTGTTATAAACCACTTTTATTTTAAACCTAATATGAAAAGCCCTGACAAAAAATATTTTTTCAGTCAGAGCTTTAATAAATTGAGTGTGAAATTTATTTCATCAATATCATTTTTTGTGTCGATGAATGCTCCATCGAAAGCAGTGAAAAGAAATAAATTCCACTGGGTAACTCAGTCGCATCAAATTCAATCTGATAAAAACCAGGAATTTTTAACTCATCAACTAAGGTTCTGATTTTCTGACCAAGCGAGTCATAAACAATTAAAAAAATGTGTGTGGTCTTTGGAATTGAATACTTAATTACAGTTACAGAATTAAAGGGATTGGGGTAATTCTGATACAAAGTAAAATCCTGGAGCGGAACATTTACTTCAATTTCATTAGAATATTCGAAATGACCATTGAAGTCGATTTGTTTCAATCTGTAATAGTTCATCCCAGGTTCTGAACTAAAAAGATCATCAACAAATGAATATGTATGCAATTCAGTTGATGTTCCCTGACCGTTTATAAAAGCTATTGTTCGCCAATTATCTTCCTGTGTACATCTTTCAATTTCAAAACCAAGGTTATTTACTTCAGTTGAGGTTACCCATTCCAGCAAGATCTGCTCATTAACTACTTTGCCTGTAAATGAAACTAACTCTACAGGAACAATTAAATCAGAAGGAACCAAATGGGTATTTCCAGCAAAGTCAAGGTGATTTTGAAGAATTGAAAAATCTCTAATATCATCAGCTCCGTCATTATTAATTCCGAGATCTTCAAGTATATCAAATTTCCAATAGCCAACTAACCCACTATCAGCACTTAAGTAGTAGGAACTCTCCAACGGTGAGTTCATAAGTGCAGTAATTTGCTGGCTGTTCTTTTTAAAATTCCAGATTCTAAGTTCATCAATTTGTCCATTAAAAAATCCGCTTACCACATAACTACCATTATGAAGCATGTATCCGTGAGCACCAACATAGATATTATATGTAGTGTTCAAAGCTGGATATGAAAAGCCGTTCTGATCATTTTGTAATACACCATTAATATAAGTTTTCATTCCACCAGAGCCCCAGGTAAAAGCATAATGAACCCAGTTGTTGATATATTGCCAAAATGAGTTATTAGTTCTTACATCAATTTCCAGTGAAGGTGGATATTGAATTCTTGAATAAAGATAACCCGTACCATATTCAAGATACGCATAGAAGTCACCAACGTTCCATTGCTCTTCATTCTTTGCAAAGAAAACATCTCCCAAATTTCCTGGAGGTTGAAAATCTTTTACTTTGATCCAGGCTTCAAGCGTGCCTTTTACTGTTGGCAAGTACGGATTGTTAAATGTGTTAGCAAAATCACCATTGCCATCAAAATCAACTGAGTTACCAAATGATGTTTGAGGTAAGATGTCTGTGATTGCCATTAGAAAAATTATAAAATTAAAACCTGACAATATTTTAATCAATTTCATTTCATTACCTATAGTTTAATTAAAATAGAATAATTAACCCGCAATTATGTTATAATTTTATTTGAATGAATTAATAAATTTCGAGTATAATCTTATAACTAAATGAATATATTTAATTTAACAATCTGGCCCCGAATAATAAAAAATCAATGCTGATTATGGAAATATTATAATTTTATTAAACTTATTTCATAAGTAACATTTTTCTGGTGGTCGAATTTTTTTCTGAACTGAGCGTGTAAAAATACAGTCCACTCGATAACTTTTCTCCATTAAATTCTGTTTCATAATATCCCGGTTCAATAATCTCATCAACCAGTTTGCTCACTTCTTTCCCCAGTATATCTGTCACGATTAGTGAAACGTGACCAGATTCAGGAATTGAATACTTAATTTTTGTAATTGGATTAAAAGGATTCGGATAGTTTTGAAAAAGTGAAAAATCCTTTAGTGGAACATTGATTTCAAGTTCTTCCGAATATTCATAACTACCACTGTAATCAATTTGTTTCAATCTGTAAAAATATAATCCAGGTTGAACTCCAAAAAGATCATCTGTATAGGAATATTCCTGAAGCTCAGTAGAAGTTCCCTTACCATTTACAAAAGCAATTGTTCGCCAATCATCTTCCAGAGAACGTCTTTCAATTTCAAAACCCCAATTATTAATTTCTGTTGCCGTTGACCAATTGAGAATGATATCGCCATTCTGAAATTCATAGTTAAAAGTTTTTAACTCAACTGGAAGACCACCATTGTCGGTAAACAAAATGACTGACTGATTCCCGGATAAATAACCCGGTGTTCCTATAATCCACCCCTTACTGTTATCAAAAAAATAAATATTTAAATATTCATAATCGTCTCCTGTATGTTCCAATATCCAAGTAATGCCACCATTGCTAGTTCTTAAACGTGTTTCATCTTTACCTACTACCCAACCAAATTCTGTATTACTAAAGAAAACGGATCTAAGATTAACCACAGTTGACGAAAATTGTCCAAACCAAGTTTCACCTCCATTGGTCGTTTTTCCAATCGTTCCATACTCGCCAACAAACCAACCAACATTCTCATTCACAAAATGCATTCCCCAAAGTGTAATTTGCCCTATCTGAGCTTTCAACTCCCATGAATTTCCACCATCTGTCGTTTTTCTCACTTCCCCCATTTCACCACAAACCCATCCGATATTTACATCTAGAAAATATACCCAATAATTGTTAAACGGACCTGTGAATGAACTTTGCCAGCTACTACCACCATCGGTAGTTTTTAATACTAGTCCAAAATTTCCAACTAACCAACCCACATTCGTATTAACGAAAAAACCTTCTTGAATTCTAATATACACTCCACTTGAAACATCATACCACGAATTTCCACCATCTGTAGATTTTTTAATAACACCACCATCACCTGCAATAATTCCATTATTGGAGTCAAAAAACTTTATAAAAGTTAATGCGTAATTTGTACCACTACTTTTAGGAATCCAGCTAACACCGGAATTTGTGGTTTTTAATATTCTCCCATTTGCCCCTACAATCCACCCGGTGTTTTGATCGATGAAAAAAGTTTCATATAAATTTTCATAAACACCACTAGATTGATTATACCACTGTGCATTTATCAAATTACTGGAAAGAAATAAAATAATGAGAAGAGTTAAATATTTTTTCATATGTCCTCCATAAAAAAAATTAAAATTTTTCATAGCTACTCCATGAAATTTATTTAACGTGTTAACACATATTAATTACTAACTTAGTCATTCCAAGTAATAAAACCAAGTCTTATTTGCATTTTCTGCCTATGATTACTGTGCAAATAAATTACTTTAATCTAAAAATCAAAGTGCTGAGAGTTTTTGCGAGCAATTGATAATTTTGGTCATTCAAGAAGCAATAAACTTCTGACTTTTGGGGATTTTCGAAGCTAAACTCTTTATCTTCAATTATTATATACATCGGTACATACTTGTCCCAATTATTAGACTTTAAAACTTCCGAATCCAAACCTTCGACATCTATGCTCATAAAATCTATATTCTGTCCCTTCGGTAGAAATGTGTCCAGTACGCTTCCTAAAGTTTTTGTTTTCATTTCTACTGTTTTGACTATTTTATATGCATTGAGTTTTTCTCCTTCCGAAGATAACTCGCGTGAGAAACCATTCAATGCTGGTTCATTAAATATGTAGTAAGTCAATTCCTCTTCCTTTGAACTTATCGGTATTTCAAGATTGATATCCTTAGGGCGGATTCGATCAAATTTATTCTTACTACCCGGCATTGGCTCAATATTAATTCCTCTCCAACCTCTTTTGTAAAAATAATATGTGTTAGAAAATCTTTTTGGATGATGAGCCCCTACATCAATATAGAACCCTCTCACTATCTTACCATAAAACAATCTACTTAAAATTAAATCTTCGCCTTCCTGTGCATAAGCTTTTGATGTAAAATCATTAAAAACATTATTATAAATGTCTAGTAGATATAAGTAAAGTTTTTCGGGTAATATATTTTTTAATCTTTTCATTATATCTTTTATTTGATTTTTTGTTGATTGAATTAAACTTAATGGAAATATTCACAATTCATAAAAACGAAAGTTAAATTCCCAAGCAATTATTATTTCTGTAGAAAATTGTGGTCATATTATTGTAGCTCACTACTGGAAGTAATCTTTCAAAGTCTATTCTTTTAAAACCATTACTTAATAAAAGATCGATAGAAGTTTTATATTCAGGGCGTTGAATGTTATCATAAATAATAATGCCATCATCAGTTAATTATTTTATACTAAAGCTTATACAATTATTTCTATCCACCCCATCGATGCTGATTACATCATATTTGGTATCATCAGCAGTAATTTCCTTTGCGTATGAAAGGTCATTATTGAAAGGCCTATGAACAGCTTGTACGTTTTTGGGAAAAAGAGATTTATATTCCATATACCAGGTTAAATCATGTTCAACACATTTAATGGAACTGATTCTTCGAGCGTACCATAAAGTTGAGTTTCCGCTTCCATATTCAAAGACTACAAAATTCTTTTTTAATCTTGGCTCTATAAATTTATTGAATGAATGTGTACACCAGGGGATTGGGTTTCCATTCTGATCAATTGACTTTTTTGTATGAAAACTTTTAAACCACCCATCATCTCGAATTCCGCTCGAAAGAATTATTTGAACTACTCCTCCAACCTTCATCCAATTTAGGATTCGCCATATGATTAGTTTTATTTTGCTTATCATAAATAAACTGCTATAATTTTATCAACTAATTATTTTTTAGACTAATATCTTTAATATAGCTAAAAAGCGTAATTCCGGATATCGACTTCAACATTAACTTCATTTGAACCATATAACCTTTATTGAATGACGGAACAAATGCTATACAAGTATAACTAATCAATGTTGCAATTGCCGATCCAACTATTCCATAGATTGGAATAAAAATAAAATTTAAGATTATGTTTAAAACCATCCCAACAAATGAACGAAGGAATGACAGCTTTGTTAGGTTTTCATTTATTAAATACTGACTGCTTGCAACTCCCAGGAAAACTGCAACTCCTGCCCATATATAGATTGTTAGTATTGGTGCAGCAGCTAAAAACTCACTACCGAATAATAGTTCAATTATTAGTGATGAAAAAATTGTTACGGGTACCGCTATCCCGATCGCCAGCCAGGCTAACAGATCATATAATTTTTGCATCCTGTTATTATAGAAATCAATACTGACATTCTTTGCATTTACAATTGCAGGAAAAATTGCATTGCATAATGTAACTGGAATAAAATACCATGCTTCACAAAGTCTTACGGCAACTGAATAATATCCTACTGCTTCATCGTTTAACATATTCTTTATCATAACCTGATCAATACGCATATAAATCATTACAAAAACTCCGGATAATGCCAGCGGCCATGAATCTTTAAGCAATGATGAAGCTATTTTTTTGGAGTACTTCCATTTAAATACGGATAATTTATTGTGATGATAAACTACAACAAGTCCGATAGCCAGAATAAAATATTCCAGAGAAGCTGCTATAATAAAATAAATGATCGGAGCTTTGAGAGTAATGAGGATAATTTTTAATGCTGATGAAAAAATAACCGAAACAGATAGTGCATAAGCATTATACTTTGCTTTTACAATTCCTCTGAAGTAATACTCGATTGCAGAAAATGATTGGAATATAAACGATGCAGAAAAAATTAATATCAATATGCTTGTATAAGTGCTTTCCCCAGTCAGTATTAATACGATTGCTGTAATTATTATACAAACTATACTGCCAGCTAATCTTAACAGGAAAACTGTACCATTAATTTCATCTCTCTTATCAGGATTTTTTACAAGTTCTCTTGTTGAGATAGATTCAAGACCAAGAGTGCTGATGGCAGCAAATATCCATGCAAAACTTATTGCATAACTATAAAGTCCGAAATCTTTTGGTCCGAGATATCTTACAACAAAGATCGTAACAATGAAAGAAATTAATATGCGCAGGATTCTTTCGAAAAAAAACCAGGAGGTATTAGCTAAATATTTTTTAAATGAGTCAGAAGAGAAATTAATCTTCGTACTTACTTTTTCATTTGTATCACCCAACTTTGGCTTTTCCCTGGAATTTTTTTCTGAGATCAAGAGCGATCCCAATTACTACACCAAGAATGACAATTGAGCTGAAAATGAAGGACAGATTTTTAGATAAAACCCAGGATTCCGGAAGATATACAAATTCTATTTTATGATTGCCTTTTGGAACAACGATTCCTCTGAAGTCGTGATTCGCACGAAAGATTTTTGTTTCATTTCCATCAATAAAAGCTTTCCAGCCTGTGTGAACTTTAAATAATCTGTAATCTGTTTCACCGGACATATAAGTATCACCAAGAAACAGAAAGTTATTTCCACTTGCATTAACATCGAGATGAATATATTCATCTTCGAACTTTTCTATTTTAACGAATGCGGTACTGTCAGGTACTTCAATTCCATTTATATCTTCTTCGGTGAAAGCAATGAATGCAGGATCAAATTGTGTATTCTTAACCATATTAATAATTTCTAAACCAGATTTTTTAGCTATCTGGTTTACAAAATAAGCTCTCGGCAAAGCATCATTATTCTTATACACAAAAGATTTGTCACCTGAGAAGATCAATTCACTGTTTGGCAGATTAACTGCCTTGTCAAATACAAGATATTTCACATTCAGCATTCTCCAGAAAATCGGGTTAGCCGGAGAACCGAGCACATCATAATAATCTTGTATTGCGCGTGGTTTAATTCCTGAGTAACCATAAATATCGTACATCAAAAAGTATGAAAGATAATTTGAGTTCTGGTTCAGTGCACCAATTGAACCATCCTGCTTCAGATTTAAAACTCTGAAAACAGATTTATCACCCGTGTTTTCGATTGCCCGGATATAATCAGGTTTGTTGAATAATTTTTCGATTCCTGAATATTCAGTAAAGGTTTCTCCGCGATAATTTATTCTGAAAAGATCAACTACCACCAAAACTGATATCACAATTACCATCAGATCAGAACTTAGTCTTTTCCGTAGGAAAGCAAATGCAAGTCCGAAAGTTGCAGCAGCAAAAAAGAATGCATAACGAATATCAGATAGAAACATATCGCCCATATAATCGTGAATTGCCTGAAGTCTCGCACCTTTTTGAGGTTCACTTGCCACTCTTGTGATGAACCAATCTTTTAATGGGGAACCAAGCAATAACGTCAGTACAAAAATTCCAAGAAAAACATAAAACGCATTACGAATTATCTTTGCAACTTTTTCGTCCGGATTTGTTTTAAGTGAAATTATTTTAACGAGACCTAAACCTGCAAGAATCGGAAAACTCAACTGCACAAGTACAAGAATCATTGAGGGCACTCTAAACTTATCAAAAAACGGGAAGTAATTGAACATCAGATCATAAAACAACGGGAATGTTCTTCCAAAAGAAATCAACAAAGCAATAACAGAAAGTATGGTGAAGAATCTGACTAATGGATTTTTCCAATCTGTAAACATTGCAAACAACGCAAGAAAGAAAACAATAACTCCCATATACATTGCAACATCAACAAAAGGCATCTGTCCAAAATATGTATTCACTTCAACAGGTTGATTTTGAGAAAGAGGACCCTGATAAGTTGACTTACCAAATCCGTAGTATGAAGGAATGATGAATGTAAGAACTTCCCCCGGAGAAAATGACCAGTTGGTTGCATAATCATAAAAATCTGATTCAGATTGTTTTGTGCTTCCTGCATCTTTTTCAACAATACTTTCAGTTCCTCTGGTCGAATAAGGATTATATTCATAGATCTGAGTGAGGTTATCGGATTGTATCAAAAGTCCGACAGCAACTGCTGCTATAAAAATTGCCAATGATTTTATCATTTGTGATCTGAGTATTTTATCCTTCAGTCTAATTGATCTTAAAAAGAAATAAATGAAATAAATCATCACTGCAAAGAAAATGTAAAAGATTATCTGCACGTGCCAGCCAAGAAACATCACATCTATAAAAAAGATAAGCAGGAAAATCTCAAGCCATTTAATCCGTTTTTGAAAATTGAATAACAGCAGAAAAAGTACAGGAAAAACCCATAATGCCGTTAATTTCGTAACGTGACCTATAAACAAAAATACAATTATGCCTGTACTGAATGATGATGCAATTCCTACTAATAAGCTGACAGCTTTATTCTTTGTTTGTAAATAAAAAAATGTAAACATTGTGTAAGCGAGCGCAAGTAAGTAAAATGTCCATTTAGCATAATCAACAATGAATGGACTGCTGAATATTGATCGCACGGTATCAACTGAAACCCAAATCAAATTAAACCATTTATATCCCGTAGCAATTGCATAAGCAGGCATTCCTCCAAAAACATACGGATTCCAAAGAGTGTAATCTCCTTCGTGTGTCTCGAGATAAGTTTTGGCACTCATACTGGTCATAATATCACCAGACTGGAAAGTCTTTCCGCCAAAATATATTGGTGAAAAGAAAATCAGGAATAAAACCAATATTACTATTGCAAATACAAGTATATGATATTTCTCGGAAATGTAATTGCCAAGATTGAAGGCTGAAATAAATGTTGGTTTTTCTTGCTTCGTTGATTTGACGACCTTACTAATTTTTTTTGCTGACATAGTTTTCCAGAATTTTATTTTTTTTGTGCGATGAAATTTATTCCTGAGCCTGTTTTATTTTCAGAAGTAAAATCCAGTTTCATCATTATTAAAGTAAACGGAAATGTTAACAGATAATATAAAGGTAAAATCAGAAGAAATAGTTTGGAGATGTTTAATAAAAGCATTGGATATTTAATCCCGAGCCGCCATGCTTTATCACCCCAGAATCCATAAGTGTATCTTGATTTGTAAGTTGAAAAACCAAGTGGATGAAGTTTATTCTCCAGATCTTCTTTTGAATATCCGTCTCTGGCATGTTCACTTATAAAACTTTTTTCATCATCGTGATGAACATCGCTTCCACCGTATATTGATGGTGAGTTGATGAGAAGATAACCCCCTGATTTCAAAGATGAATAAAAATTGCTGAAAACTTTTTTATCATCGGTAATGTGTTCCATTACATCAACACAAACAATTAAATCAAATTTGCTCTTATGATTGATGATGGTCAAATCTTCAACAGCAAAAGTAGTATCGGCAATTTTTTTTTGCTCAAAAAATTTTTTACAGTCATTTATCCAATCATCTTTAACATCGACAGAGAGAATTTTACAGGGATTTATTTTTTTTGACATGAAATATGTGTACTGCCCGAAACCAGAACCCGCATCATATATACTGATGTTTGAACTTCCGAATTTTTTTCTGATATCTTTTAATTCCCTTCTGACATACCATGAACGAAGAAACATTAAATCAAGAATTTTATAAAAAAAGATTCTGAGTGAAGGAAATTTGCGAATTGTGTTTGCGAAAATATTCTTTATGGGATCGTAATACATTTTACCTATGGTAGATGTCAAATGGGCGATGGTAAATGTTTAATTGAGTCATTTACTCATTTAGTTTATATCAGGAAAGAATAACTTAAGAATATTAAAAATTGGATTTATCATTTTACATCTTCCCTCTTCAATCATACATTTTACATCAACCATCATACATTCTAGCTTTTATCTTTGATAACATATTCTCTGTCATCCATAGAATTGTGAACAATCACTTCACCGAGCAATCCGACGGCAAATAATTGAACTCCAACTATGATCAATAGCATACCAAGAAATATCATTGGTCGATTACTCAACGAGTGCCCCTGAATCCACAATACAGTCAGGTAGGCGAGTATGATAATACCTATCAGAAATGCAAGCGCACCTAAAAATCCAAAAAAATGCATCGGACGTTTTATATACCGGGTTACAAATGTTACTGTTACAAGATCAATGAATCCTTTAAAGAATCGTGAGATTCCAAATTTAGTTTTACCGTATCTGCGGGGATGATGCATTACCGGAATTTCTGTAACAGTATATCCCTGCCATTTTGCCAGAACAGGAATATATCTGTGAAGTTCACCATACACTTTTACATTTTCAACAACTTCTTTTTTGTAAGCTTTAAGTCCACAATTAAAATCGTGAAGTTTTATTCCGCTTATCACTCGTGTAACAAAGTTGAAAAACTTTGATGACATTTTTTTTATAAATGGATCCTGACGCTTCTTCTTCCAGCCAGAACATAAATCGAACCCTTCTTCAAGTTTCTTCAGAAGGTTTGGGATTTCCTGCGGATCATCTTGCAAGTCAGCATCCATTGTAACAACAACATCACCGGTTGCTTCTTTGAAGCCAACATGCAACGCTGCAGATTTTCCATAATTTTTTCTGAAACTAAAATATCTGAACCTGTTATCAGTCTTGGTAACTTCTTTCAATTTTTGAAGCGATAAGTCTGTGCTGCCATCGTCAATTAATATCACTTCATAATTAGTATTTAGTTTGCTAATTGCTTTCCTGATTTCGTGACTCAAAGGAATTATTGATTCTTCTTCATTAAAAAGCGGAATCACAATTGATATTTTCTTGAATGAAGTTTTTAACTTCTCAAAGTGAGGTGATTGGTTTGGTTTATGGTGATAGCGTTTTCTTCGATTGTAGTATCGTTTATATCCGATAGATTGTTGTTTCTGAATTTCTTGACGGGTATCTTTTTCTTCCACGAATCAGGTCTTTTATAATATTATTTTAATTGTTATAAAACGTTGAAATTTCAACATTTAACTTTATTTCAAAATTAATTTAATCCTGTATTAAATACAATTTAATATTATTCATCGGGTTTCCAGTCCAGTGTATCCAAATGTGAGTTGCACAACGTTTAATCTTGACAATTTTGTATAGATAAGATAAATTTGAAGAGCAAAACAAAATACTTGTTGACACATAAAAGATATTATCAGGAAAATCAAATGAGTTCGACAGAAGTCTCCAAAATAGAAGAATTAGCAAATAAAGAATACAAATATGGTTTCGTATCTGAAATTGAAGCAGATACTTTACCAAATGGTCTGAATGAAGAGATTATAAAACAACTTTCTGCAAAGAAAAATGAACCTGAATTTATGCTTGAATGGAGATTGAAAGCTTACAGGCATTGGTTAACAATGAAAGAACCACATTGGTCGAATGTAAAGTATCCTCCTGTTGATTACCAGGCGATTTCTTATTACTCAGCACCGAAGAAAAAACCATCATTAAAAAGTTTGGATGAAGTTGATCCGGAATTACTTGAAGTTTACAAGAAACTTGGAATTTCTTTAGATGAACAAAAAAGATTAACAGGTGTTGCAGTAGATGCAGTATTTGACAGCGTTTCTGTTGCCACAACTTTTAAAGACAAACTAAATGAGCTCGGTATTATCTTCTGTTCATTTTCTGATGCAGTGCAAAATCATCCCGATCTAATAAAAAAATATCTCGGAAGTGTTGTTCCTTATACAGATAATTTTTATGCTTCACTAAATTCGGCGGTATTCAGCGATGGTTCATTCGCATATATTCCAAAAGGTGTTCGATGCCCGATGGAGCTATCAACTTACTTCAGGATTAACGCTGCAAATACCGGACAGTTCGAAAGAACTTTAATTATTGCAGATGAAGGGGCATACGTTAGCTACCTTGAAGGATGCACTGCTCCTATGCGGGATGAAAACCAATTGCACGCTGCAGTTGTTGAACTGATCGCTTTGGATAATGCTCAAATAAAATATTCAACTGTTCAAAACTGGTATCCGGGCGATAAAGATGGCAAAGGCGGTATTTATAATTTTGTTACAAAACGCGGTGCATGCCGGGGAGTAAATTCAAAAATTTCCTGGACACAGGTTGAAACAGGTTCTGCAATCACATGGAAATACCCGAGTTGTATCCTTCAAGGTGACAATTCAATCGGCGAGTTTTACTCTGTGGCAATGACAAATAATATGCAGCAAGCCGATACCGGAACAAAGATGATTCATATTGGCAAAAACACACGAAGCACTATAATCTCAAAAGGTATTTCTGCAGGAAGAAGTCAAAACAGTTATCGCGGCTTGGTGAAAATTACTAAGAGAGCTGAAAACGCCCGTAACTTTTCTCAGTGTGATTCCCTTCTGCTGGGAGATAAATGTGGTGCGCATACTTTTCCATATCTTGAAATAAATAATTCGTCAGCAAAGATGGAGCATGAAGCTACTACATCCAAAATTGGTGAAGATCAGATTTTTTACCTCAATCAACGCGGAATTTCAACTGAAGAAGCAATCGGGTTGATCGTGAACGGTTATTGCAAGGAAGTATTTGCTGAACTTCCAATGGAGTTTGCGGTTGAAGCAACCAAGCTATTAAGTGTAAGCCTTGAAGGAAGTGTTGGTTAGGACAGTTTGTCATTCTGAATCCGGCAGCTGCCGGATGAAAAATCTGAGTCAGCAATAAGATTCTTCGCTTCGCTCAGAATGACTTGACAAGTAATATTAAAAATTAAAAGGATAACAATGTTAGAAATAAAAAATTTACACGCAGGTATTGCAGGAAATAAAATTCTGAAAGGAATTAATCTAAAAGTAAAAGCTGGCGAAGTTCATGCAATTATGGGTCCGAACGGTTCCGGTAAAAGTACTCTTGCACAGGTTCTTGCCGGAAGAGAAGAATTTCAGGTGACAGAAGGTGAAGTTTTTTATAACGGAAAAAATCTTCTGGAATTGGCTACAGAAGACAGAGCAAGAGAAGGTGTCTTTCTTGCATTTCAATATCCGGTTGAAATTCCTGGTGTTTCAAATACAAATCTTCTAAAAACAGCTTTGAACGAAATAAGAAAATATCATGGTGAGGAAGAACTCGACACAATGGAATTCCTTTCCCTAATAAAAGAAAAAATGAAATTAGTTGAACTCGATCAGAAATTTTTAAGCAGGTCTGTTAATGAAGGTTTTTCAGGTGGTGAGAAAAAGAGAAATGAAATATTTCAAATGGCAGTACTCCAGCCAAAGCTTGCAATACTTGATGAAACTGATTCAGGTCTTGATATTGATGCATTAAAAATTGTTGCTAACGGGGTAAACAAACTTCGATCGAAGGAGAACGCAACGATTGTAGTAACTCACTATCAGCGTTTACTCAATTACATCGTTCCGGATTTCGTTCATGTTCTTTACCAGGGAAAAATAGTAAAGTCTGGTGGAAAAGAATTAGCTCTGGAACTTGAAGCGAAGGGATATGATTGGGTAAAAAATGGTAATAAGGAAGCGGTGGTAAATCAATAATGAATAATCCGGTTGATATAAAAGATTGGTATCTCTCAAATTTTGGTGAGTTTGAGAAACGATTAAACGGCGGAAAAGAAAACTCTATCCATCAAAAAAGAAAAACTGCTCTTTCAAACTTCAGCAAGCTTGAATTCCCGACTATCAAAGATGAAGAATGGAAATACACAAGTATTGCCCCATTGTTAAAATATAATTTTGTACCAAAATTCGTCAGGAAAGTCATCCCAAAAGATTTCATCAAATCATTATTATTTGATGAGATGGAACATAGCCTGATAGTATTTATTAATGGAAGAGTCTCCACTGAACACACGGATTTGCTAAATCTTCCGGAAGGTGTTGTTGTTGGAAGTGTTGAAGAACAAACAAAAAAGCAAAATGAAAATTTTCTGAAGCATTTTGGAAAATATGCAGACGACAACAATCATATTTTCACGGCATTAAGTACAGCGTACACAGATGATGGTGCTTTCATTTTCGTTCCCGCGGGAAAAATAGTTGAAGAACCAATTCACATAATTTTTATTACTGATTCAGAAGATGAAAAAATATTAACGCAGCCAAGAAATCTTTTTATTGCCGAAAAAAACTCCCAGGTTACAATCATCGAGCATTATGTTGGTTATAAGGAACAAATTTATTTTACTAATACTGTTACTGAAATAGTGGCTGAAGAAAATGCTGTTGTTGATCACATAAAACTTCAGGAAGAAAGTAAAAATGCATTCCACATTGCAAGAATGGAAGTTGACCAGGAACGAAACAGTAATTTCAGTTCACATCTGATTTCAACCGGTGCTGAACTTTCACGCAATGATTTCAATGCAAAGTTTAATGGTGAAGGTGGTGAATGTACACTGAATGGATTATATATGATCGATGGAACACAATTATTCGATGCTCATACTTTGATGGATCATGCGAAACCACATTGTAATAGTCACGAACATTACAAAGGAATTCTTGATGATAAATCACGCGGTGTTTTTAACGGTAAAATTATAGTCAGACCCGACGCTCAAAAGACAAATGCATTCCAGGAAAACAACAGTATTCTTTTATCCGATGGCGCATTGGTAAATACCAAACCACAGCTTGAAATTTTTGCCGATGATGTTAAATGTTCACATGGTGCTACTATCGGGCAAATGGATGATGAAGCAAAATTCTATCTGAAATCAAGAGGCATTGGTGAAGAAGCAAGTAAAGGTATTTTATTACACGCTTTTGCAAGCGATGTTATTACATCAATTAAAATTGAAACGATAAGAGATTATGCAGAAAAAGTGATAACTCAAAAATTTGATGAGCAGGAAAATTGATGACCACACATGCTGAAACAGCAGTTTCTGTTTCTAAAAATAGTTTTAATGTAAACAGAATTCGTGAAGACTTTCCGATCCTAAGTAAAAAAGTACACGGCAAAAATCTTGTTTATCTTGATAATGCTGCAACTACTCAGAAACCCGTTTATGTAATCGATAAGATTAATAATTATTACACGACGATGAACGCAAATATTCATCGTGGAGTTCATGCACTCAGCCAGGAAGCAACGGAAGCTTTTGAAAGTGCAAGAATCCAAATCAAGCAATTCATCAATGCACTGGGAAAAAACCAGGTAATCTTTACAAGAGGAACAACTGAAGCAATAAATCTTGTTGCAAGTTCATACGGAAGAAAAAATATTAAAGAAGGCGATGAAATAATTATTTCACACATGGAACATCACTCCAACATTGTCCCTTGGCAGCTTCTCTGTATTGAAAAAAATGCAAAGCTGAGAGTAATTCCAATTAACGATGACGGCTCATTGATCTATGATGAATTTGAAAAGATGGTTAACGAGAGAACAAAATTTATTTCGATAGTTTATGTGTCAAATTCCTTAGGCACAATCAATCCGATTAGGAAAATAATTAAATACGCTCACCAATTTAATATCCCGGTATTAGTTGATGCTGCACAAGCAGTAAATCATTTAAGAGTTGATGTTCAGGAACTTGATTGTGATTTTTTAGCGTTCTCCGGACATAAAATTTACGGTCCCACAGGTATTGGTGCTCTTTACGGAAAAGTTGAACTGCTCGATGCAATGCCTCCATATCAAGGCGGCGGTGATATGATTTCAAAAGTTACATTTGAAGAAACTACTTACAACGAGTTGCCTCATAAGTTTGAAGCAGGAACACCTGATATTGCCGGGGCAATTGGTCTTGGGGCCGCTATTGAATATGTAAATAAAATCGGAATAGAAAATATAAGAGAGCATGAACACAGCTTGCTTGAATATGCAACCACAAAAATTGCTGAAGTACCGGGTTTGAAGATCATTGGAACTGCAAAGGAAAAAACAAGTGTTCTTTCTTTTGTACTTGAAAATATTCATCCGCACGACATCGGAACTTTTCTGGATTTTGAAGGAATTGCAATCAGGACCGGACATCATTGCACACAACCACTGATGCAGAGATTTAATATTCCCGCAACATCACGCGCGTCATTCGCAATGTATAACACAAAACAAGAAATCGATGTTTTAATAAATGGGTTGAAAAAAATATTCGAGGTTTTTGGATGAACCGGGAATTGAAAGAACTTTATCAGCAGGTAATTCTTGATCATAACAAAAGCCCGAGAAATTTTCGGAAAATGGAAAACGCTACACAAACCGCAGAAGGTTATAATTCTCTTTGTGGTGATCGGATTGATGTATTTTTATTTGTGGAAGATGGACTAATAAAAGATGTTTCATTCAATGGTGAAGGTTGTGCAATTTCAAAAGCTTCTGCTTCACTAATGACTTCAATATTAAAAGGTAAAAGTGTTGAAGATGCCGAAAAACTTTTTGAAAAATTTCACGATCTTGTAACTGGAAAACTCGGTGATAACCCTGATACAGATGAACTTGGAAAACTTGCTGTATTTGCAGGAGTTCAGGAATTTCCAGTCAGAGTAAAATGTGCTTCACTTGCATGGCACACTATGATCAATGCATTACATAATAAAAATGAAAAAGTGACAACCGAATAAGAGTAAGATTAACAGTATGAGTAAGAAATAATGGTAGAATTAAACAAACAACAACTGGAAGAAAAAATAATCCAAACTTTAAAAACTTGTTACGATCCTGAAATTCCTGTGGATATTTTCGAGCTTGGTTTAATTTATGAAATTATTATTGATGATGAATCTAACGTAAACATTAAAATGACTTTAACTTCACCAGCTTGTCCTGTTGCAGGATCACTTCCACCGGAAGTTGAAGCAAAAGTAAAAGCCATGCCGGAAGTCAAAAGTGCAAAAGTAGAAGTTGTATGGAGTCCGCCGTGGGATAAGGATATGATGTCAGAAGTTGCAAAAGTTGAATTGGGTTTTATGTGAGTTGTCATTCCGAATTTATTTCGGGATCTTAAATAGTAATCAAAGATGCTGAAATAAATTCAGCATGACTTATAATGAAATAATAAGGAGTAAAAATGTTCAACATAAGTTCAAGACCACCAATCTACGATCAGAGTTCTGTTCAACCGATGCGGGACGAATTAGTAGCCGTAGGCTTTAATGAATTGTTAACGCCCAAAGAGGTTGAAGAAGCTATAAAAGTAAATAACAACGAGACTGTTTTCGTGTTTATAAATTCAGTTTGCGGTTGTGCTGCCGGTAGCGCGAGACCAGGAATTTCACTTGCGCTACAGAATAATATTATTCCAGATAAACTTTATACTGTTTTTGCCGGTCAGGAAAGAGATGCTGTTGATAAAACCAGAGAGCTGATAGGAAATCTTCCACCATCCTCTCCGAGTGTTGCATTATTCAAAAATGGTAAGTTAGTACATTTTATGCATCGTTACGAAATTGAAGGTAGTATGCCCAAACAGATTTCAGATTATTGGAGAAATATTTTTAATGAGCAATGTTCTAAACAAGGTCCATCAATTCCGGCAGAACATTTTGAGAAAGTTATGTATGCAAAACAATGTGGTTCGAAGATTCCGTTGTTTCAAGGATAAGTAGTTTATGCTGAATTTATTTCAGCATCTTAATAAATAATATAAGACCCTGAATCAAGTTCAGGGTAAATTATTATGAAATTTAGTACACAAGAAAAATCATAATGCTGAACCTGTCTGCCGACAGGCAGGCTTGTTTCAGCATCTCATTGACAAACGAACTGGAGTCCCTGAATCAAGTTCAGGATAAATTATTATGAAATTCAGCACATAAGAAAAATCATAATGCTGAACCTGTCTGCCGACAGGCAGGCTTGTTTCAGCATCTCATTGACAAACGAACTGGAGTCCCTGAATCAAGTTCAGGGTAAATTATTATGAAATTCAGCACATAAGAAAAATCATAATGCTGAACCTGTCTGCCGACAGGCAGGCTTATTTCAGCATCTCATTGACAAACGAACTGGAGTCCCTGAATCAAGTTCAGGGTAAATTATTATGAAATTCAGCACACAAGAAGAATACGGATTAAGACTTTTACTGAGAATTGCCAAAAGTGATTCTCAGCATGGTCTCACTATTCCTGAACTCAGTGAAGTTGAAGGATTATCACCGGCAAATACAGCAAAAATTTTAAGAGCTTTAAGACTTGCCGGTTTCATTGAAAGTGCAAGAGGTCAAACAGGCGGTTACAAATTAAGTCAGGCAGCAGATAAAATTATTATCAATGATGTGTTAACTGCGCTTGGTGGTAAACTATATGAATCCAATTTCTGCGATCTTCATTCGGGGATGGAAAATATCTGTACAAACTCCATCGATTGCAGTATTCGTTCTGTTTGGAAAACTATTCAAAATGTTCTCGACGGCGTACTGAGTAAATTCACATTACAAGACCTTCTCGGAAAAGAACAGGAAGTTCAGGCGCTTGCTTTAACTTATGCACAGGAGATGGAATCAAAGTTTAACAAGAATTAAATAAACCAATTCTTCCCCCAACTACTACTTTAAGTCAACGATTTTTTTTAAGTAAACTCTTAATATATTCGCCAAAAATCCTCGTAATTCATTTAAGGATCGCCTTTTAGAAATTATCAAAAGATTATTTTATATATTCAGAGTGATAAAATACTTGTCTAATAAAAAATGGGAGTCCGGGCTTAATTATTCCTCTGTGGATTGGTGGGATATTAACATAAAACTCATATACTTAAGATTAAATATTACTTTTTCTGAGCAGTAAACTTTTTCTTATAATGATAAGCCATAAATAATAAATAACTATGAACATTTCTAGTCTAAACGTAATTGATATTTCAAAATCCAAATTCACCTTACGTGACATTCCGTTATTTTCTGAATTAAGTGTTCAACAGTTAAGACAAATAACTTCTGTCAGTAAGCTTAAAAGGTTTTCAAAACACGAAAATCTTTTCAATGAAGGTGATATCTATTGGGGATTTTATATTTTGTTAAAAGGTGTAATAAAAGTTTATAAAGTCTCACTGTCCGGAAAAGAGTCAGTCGTACACATTGTAAAACCATTTAATGTTTTTGCTGATATTCCATTGTTTGAAGGAGGAAATTATCCGGTAAGTGCTCAGGCAATTGAAGAAAGTTTGGTTTTATTTGTTCCGAAAGAAAAATTCCTCGAGTTGATTAAAATTGAACCGGAAATTTCCATGAAGATGCTTGCAGGATTTGCAAAGAGATTGAAATCATTGGTAAATCAGCTTGATGATATTGCTTCTAAAGAAGTTCCGAACAGACTTGCAAAATATTTGTTAAAAGAAATTAAGAATACAGGAACAGATAGATTACCAGAACCATTTTTAAAACTTACGTTACCCAAATCGACAATTGCAGGCTATCTCGGTACAATAACTGAAACATTATCCCGCGCATTTAAAAAACTGCAGAATGAAGAAATAATTCGTGTGAACGGTAAAAATATTTTTGTAACAGATATTAAAAGATTAAAAGAACTTTCAAAGTAAATAATATTCTATCTTCATTATCCGCATTACGCATTCACACTACCAGATAAAAAGTTGCAAATCTGACTTAAGTCAAGAATATCCTCAGCTTCATTAGATAATTTTGGATTGAAATTCCAATTAAAACAAAGGAGTAATCATGGATTTAAAACAACTTGATATCAGACCGGTGCCTGTACGTGAAAAGCATCCAACAATTTTCAAAACATTTGATGAATTGAAGAATGGCGAAACATTTCAATTAATCAATGATCACGACCCAATGCCGTTATATTACCAGTTCAACGCAGAACGTCCAAATCAGTTTGGCTGGGAGTACGTTGAACGTGGTCCGCAGGTTTGGAAAGTTAATATTTCAAAAACCTAAAATCATATCCAGATACGATGATTACGAAAGATATAAAGATATCCAGATTGCTTGCTGAACATCCACAAACTCTTGAAGTGCTTGATAAATTTAGTTCGCACTTCGATAAATCAAACAATAAAATACAGTGGAAAGTTATTGCAAGTCGTGTAAATGTTGAACAAGCTGCAGGTATTGCTGGCGTTGATGTTGCCCGGCTATTGTCTGAGCTGAATGACTCGATAAACGCTAATTATAATGCTCCAGAAATATCCATAAATAAGAAAGAAGCAATGAAGACAATAGTAAAACCTGAAAAGCTGAAAGATATACGCGCAGAAAAAATCCTGCAGCTTGATGTTAGACCAGCAATTAACTCCGGGAAAGATCCGTTTCTGGAAATAATGACAACTATAAAATCATTGAAAGAGGATGAAGTGCTGCACCTGATAAATTCATTTGAACCGATTCCTCTTTATTCGGTTCTTGAAAATAAAGGCTACAAGCACTGGACTGAAAATGATGGCAATACATTCAACGTCTTTTTTTATAAAGAGGGTGAGGCGCAAATAGATTCAGCTAAAGCAGCAACTGACAACAAAAACATTGACAAAGATTTTGAAAACGTGATTGAACTTGATGTTCGCGAATTAGCTCCACCGGAACCGATGATGAAAATTCTTGAAAACATTTCACGAGTTGATGACAAAACCATTATGCTGGTCCATCATCACCGCGACCCGATGATGCTTTATCCCAAATTAGAAGAAAGAGGATATTCTGCTGTTGCAAATAAGATCAATGAAAACTATTACAAAGTAGTTATCACAAAACAAAAGAGAGAATAAATTGAACCAGCCAGTTTCAATAGCGTCTGCTTACTCTCCTCCATTCAGAATTGTTTCTAAATATTTTATTGCTGCAATATTTTCCTTTGTTTTACTTAATTTGTTTTTACTTCTAAATCACTCTGATATTACCGGTCATCATTTCAATCCCAAAATTCTGACAATTACTCACATTGCAACACTCGGATGGATTACAATGATAATCTTTGGAGCTTTATTCCAGTTAATCCCCGTTGTCCTTGAAATAAAACTATTCAGTGAGAAACTCGCAGAAATTCAATTCTGGATTTACACAATTGGTGTAATCGGACTTCTTTATTGTTTTTGGTATTTCACTACCGGTTTGTATATGAACATCTCAGCTATTCTGTTAAACACTGCGATGTTCATCTTTGCATTCAATATAATAATGACTTTCACACGTGTTAAAAAATGGAACATCACAGGTTTATATCTCGGTGCGGCAATTTTCTATCTGATTATTACAGCTATTGCCGGACTTTTACTTGCGATCAATCTCGGAACCCCTTATATAAAAATTGATCATCTTCAGTATCTGAATCTTCACGCACATACTGCTTTTATCGGATGGGTGTCCATGGTTGTAATGGGCGTTACTTTCAAATTAATTCCGATGTTCACTCTATCGCATGGTTATAATTTAAAATTCGGACACTGGGCATTCTGGTTAATCAACATCGGTTTGCTCGGAATCAATTACATATTTCATAACGAACGAATTCATTTTCTTTACTATGTACTTACTCCGATGATATCGGTCGGTATAATTCTATTCCTGATTCAGGTTTATATCATTTTTAAAAACAGAGTAAGAAGAAAGCTTGATACCGGTTTACGGTTTTCCTCATACGCTTATTTGATGTTAGCATTAACAACTCTGCTTGGAACTTTTATTGCTTTTATTGATTATCAAAATATCATAAATCTTACTTTAATTTACGGCTACATGATAATTTTCGGCTATCTATCGATGCTTATCGTCGGACAAATGTATAAAATTGTTCCTTTCCTTGTTTGGTATCACAAATACAGCAGTAAAGTTGGCATTGAAAAAGTTCCGATGTTGAAAGAAATGTTCAATGAGAAAGTTGCACAGTATGGTTTCTACTTTATGATTACAGCATTATTCGGCTCACTGTTTTCTTTTGCATTCAGCAACCAATACGGATTAATAATTTCATTTGCAGTTATGCTTTTAAGCTCACTAATCTTTTCATTCAATATGATTACAATATTCAGGACATAAAAACAATGGCACAAAAAGAAGAAATACTTGAAATTCTGAAAGGAGTTATCGATCCTGAAATCGGAATTAATATCGTTGATCTCGGTTTGGTTTATGAAATTGAATCGACAGATGAAACAAACAAAATAACAATGACGCTTACTACTCCGGGATGTCCGATGCATAACACTATTACTACCTGGGTGGAAAATGTAATCAGTCAATTTGAACCAAAGAAAAAAGTAATTGTTGATCTCGTCTGGGAACCGCGCTGGACACCCGATAAAATGAGTAAAGAAGCAAAACAAGAATTATATCAAAGGAATTTTTAAGTGTTTACAACAGTAAGATATTTCGTAAAAACAAGCATCATTTTTCTTGTGCTGGGAATTTTAACAGGCGTATTCATGTCGTATTCAAAATATATTGTTGAAAGTGGTTACACTCAGGAATTAATTTCTGCGCACACACATATTATTCTTGTTGGCTCTGTAATGATGATGATAATGGGAGTTGCGCTTTGGTTTTTTCCGCGTGCCGAGAAAGATGATAAAAAATACAATCCTGATTTAATATTAATTGTTTACTGGCTGATGGCTGGTTCAACTTTTGCGAGATTCATTTTCCAGGTTGCAGCTTCATTTACTTATATAAACTGGCTGAATACCTCAATTTTTATTTTTTCTTCTTTACAGGTTGTAGCAATGATTTTGTTTTTCTACTCAATGTGGGGTAGGATCAGAGGTGTAGGAAGTCAGTATCGTGAAGCAAAAGGAGAAAAGTTTTGATACAAATGATAATTAGTGATGATTGTATTAATTGCTATGCCTGTGCTGTTGAATGTCCAACGTCAGCAATATTCGAACCGGCAGAGAAACGAATAATTAACGGAGAAATAATTGAACCTCTTTCATATGAACATTTTTTTATTGCTGAAGAAATATGTGACCATTGTTCCGGTTTAAATGAAATCAGATGCATTGCAGTCTGCCCGATGGATGCAATAAAAACTGTCGAAGAAATTTGGGTTTATTAATCAAGATGAATAATGATAGTAAAAAATATATTGAAGATTTTCTCGATGAATTTATGCAGATTGAATATCATGGCAGAGATCATATTGTAGCACGAGCTCATTATAGGGATGTATTTAATCAACTTCTTCCAAAATATATTCATCCTGAAAATGAGACGAAGAAAAACATTCTTCAGAAATCAGAAAAAATTAAAACTGTAAATACTGATGAATAGATCCAAGCGAGACAAACGATTTGTTTAAGCAAAGAAAACCGTAAACCGATTAATTATTAGAAAATTACAAGGAGACTAAAATGAATACAACAATAAGCGAAACAAAAACTCCAAATCTTAAAGTTTCTAAAAAAGGAAACACATTTAAAATATTGGAAGTTACTGCTGAAACTGATGCGCTTATGCCGCCGCATTTAAGTACAAATGAAGCGGTTGTGATTGTTCAGGAAGGTGATGCAGTTTTGGAAATTAATGGAACAACAAATCACTTAACTCAAAATGATGTATTTGTAGTTCCTGCTGCTACTGCACATACTCTTTCAATCAAAAGTAAATTTAAAGCAGTTGTAATTATGGAACTTGATTCTCAAATAGAATTTGTTAACTGAAATAAATGCAGAACAACATTAATTTAATTTTAGAAAGATATGAAATGGAGATTAATGATTTTGACAAAGCACAGGGACATTGGATTTTAGCTCGAATGGGTAAGCGAGTTTTAAGACCAGGAGGAAGAGAACTTACACTTAAATTGATAAAGTCATTAAATATTTCTTCTAAGGATGATATTGTGGAGTTTGCACCTGGAATGGGATTTACTGCATCTTTGACATTGAAGAAAAATCCTAAGTCTTACACAGCAATTGATTCAGATGAAGATGTTGTAAAATTGATGAGAAAAAATTTTGCAGCAAACAATGTATCAGTTTTTCAAAGAAATGCAGCAGACACTAACTTGCCGGATAATAGTGCTGACAAAATATATGGGGAGGCTATGTTAACAATGCATGCAGATCACCGTAAAACTGAGATTGTTCGTGAAGCGCATCGTATTTTAAAAAAAGGAGGCTTGTATGCAATACACGAATTGGGATTGACTCCCGATGATTTAGGTGAAGAATCTAAAGCAAAAATTCAAAATGAATTTGCATTAACTATCAAAGTTAACGCACGACCGCTTACTGAATATGAATGGAAAGAATTACTTGAAAAAGAAGGATTTAAGATTAAGGAATTCTTTTTGAACCCAATGAAGTTATTAGAAGTTAAGAGAATAATAAATGATGAAGGGTTATTAAGATCATTAAAAATTGGTTATAATGTTTTGACAACCGCTAAAGCAAGGAAACGAATCTTTGCAATGCGTGATGTGTTTCGTAAATATCAATCGCACATAAACGCAATAGCAATTGTGGCGGAAAAATTATAAAAGAAGAATAATAAATTTTATTAAATAAATATGAAGGAACTATCATGAATAATTTCAATAATAAAACTATTGGTGAAATTGTTGCAGAAAATACCAGTGCTGCTAAAATATTTGAGTCTTATAATATCGATTTCTGTTGTAACGGTAACAAGAAATTTGATGCGGTAATTAATGAAAAAAAACTTGATCCTCAGAAAATTATTGATGAGCTATCTGTTCTGCAAAAAGATAAAAACAACCATTCAATGGATTTCAAATCATGGCCACTCGATTTGTTGGCAGATTATGTAGAGAAAAAACATCATCGTTATGTGGAAGAAAAAATCCAGGAAATAAAACCGTATCTTGAAAAAATTACACAGGTTCATGGAAGTAATCATCCTGAACTATCCCAAATAAATGAGCAGTTCAATCAGTCCGCAGGTGAACTGGCAATGCATATGAAAAAAGAAGAATTAATTTTATTTCCTTACATCCGGAAAATGGCTGCCGCAAATCAAAAAAATGAGAAAGTAAATCTGCCGCAATTTGGAACTGTGGAAAATCCTATTAAAGCAATGATGAGTGAACACGATACCGAAGGTGAACGTTTTAAAAAGATTTCTGAATTATCAAATAATTATACAACACCAGATGATGGCTGCAATACTTATCGCCTGACTTATGCAATGCTCAAAGAATTTCAGCAAGATTTACATATACATATTCATCTGGAAAATAATATACTTTTCCCGGCTTCTCTTGAACTTGAAAAACAAATGAAAGCATAAAAGACAATGGCTGTTGAAAGACAAATAGTTCCGGTTAAAACAAAAATTGATGAATTGATTGATGAAGACAGTCGGTTAACAAAACTGATTTATTCTTATCTGGTTTCAGCAACGTTTTGGCTGATCTTCGGAACTTTGGTCGGATTATATCTGGCATTCCGATTTATTTATCCGGACCTGGGTGTTGCTTCATGGCTTTCTTTCGGCAGATTGAGACCGATTCATACGAACGTTGTTTTTTGGGGATGGACATCTCTTTCGATGATAGCTCTTGCGTTGTATGTCGTACCACGTACAAGTCAAAGACCTCTGTTCAGTATCACACTTGCCAGACGTGCACTTTATGTCATAAACGTTTCGTTAATAATTGGTGTTACTTATTTGTTTCTTGGTTACAATAACGGTGGTCAGGAATATCGTGAATTTATTTGGCCTGCGATGATGTTATTTGCGTTAGGAGTGATTTCACACGCTTTAAATTTTTATAAAACAATTGCTCTTCGAAATACAAATGAAATTTACATTTCAAACTGGTATATACTTGCTGCGTTTTTATGGACAACCGTTGTAGTTGTAATAGCATACATACCATGGTATCAGAATGGATTGGGTGAAACGATTATTCAAGGATTTTACATGCACATGGGTGTTGGTATGTGGTTCACTCCTCTTGTTTTGGGATTAACATATTATTTCCTTCCAATGCTTCTTAACAAACCGATTTACTCCTATTCACTTGGAGTGTTGGCTTTCTGGACACAGATGGTATTCTATTCTTTAATTGGTGCGCATCATTTTGTATTCAGTCCCGTACCATGGTGGCTTCAAACTGTCGCAATAGTTTTTAGTTTCGGTATGATCATTACACTTGCTGCCGGTACCGGAAATTTTCTATTGACAATGAAAGGAAGTTTCGGTCGATTGACAAGAAGCTATTCTTTACCATTTATTCTGGTTGGTGTGATTTTTTATTTTCTCGCATCGGCACAAGGCTCATTTGAAGCGTTGCGTAGTCTTAATGCTCTCTGGCATTTTACAAATTACACTATTGCACATTCACATTTTACAATGTATGGATTTGTAGTATTTCTAATTTGGGGCGGTATCTACGCTTTATTACCTCGATTGACGGGAAGAGAGCCTTCGCATCTATTAATCGGAATACATTTCTGGTTCGCATTTCTTGGACTGATGATTTATGTAATTGCTCTTTCCATTGGCGGAACACATCAGGGTGAAAGCTGGATCGCACAATTACCGTTTATTAATTCAGTTGAACTTATGGTGCCGTTCTGGATATGGAGATCAATTGGCGGAACATTTATGTTTCTTTCGCATATCATCTTTGCTTATAACTTGTATAAAATGAAACCACAGACAGCAGAAAAACCAGCCGTCGAATTAGCAGGTGAACAGATATGAAGTTGAATTTTAGTGAAAATCATAAATTACTCTTCAGCATTGTTTTCTTTGGATTTATTGTACTATCACTGGTGATCGCAGTTATTCCTGCAATCCAGGTTAATGCAGCAGATCCGATGTGTGGTGTCAATACTCTTACTCCTTCAGAGTTCAGAGGATTAACTACTTATGTTTCAGAAGGATGTTTGTACTGCCACACTCAGCAAGTAAGACCACTTAAGCTTGATAAAGTTTATGGAAGACCATCTTCACCGCTGGATTATTCTTACTTAGTTCCGCTTGATGAAATACGAATGACACCTTCAGTTTTAGGAAGTGAACGAACAGGACCTGATTTGAGTAATATTGGAAATCGTCAGCCGAGTGAAATCTGGCAGCATATGCATTTGTATAATCCAAGATCAGTTGTAAAGTCTTCAATAATGCAGGCATTTCCATGGCTGTACGAAGTGAAAGAAAATCCTACACCGGATGATTTAGTTGTCCCTGTACCTGAAGAATATGCACCAAAAAATGGAAAGGTTGTCGCAACACAAAAAGCAAAAGACCTGGTTGCGTATTTATTATTCCTTAAACAAAAGCCGATGGAAGGATCCACATTATTTGAAGGAGATGCTGAAAACACTTCAACAAATCTAAGTACATCCGGTGCTCAACTATATAATTCGGATTGCGCCAGTTGTCATCAGCAAAATGGAGAAGGAATAAAAGGAATCTTTCCGCCGTTGAAAGAATCTGAAACGGTTAATTCAGACAATCCGGAAAAGCAAATAAGAACGATACTTTTTGGTGCTAAAGGAAGAGTTATTAATGGAATTGTTTATCCATCCGAAATGCCAGCTCATAAAGATAAGTTCAATGATGATCAAATTGCTGCTATAATTAATTATGAAAGAACTAGTTGGGGAAACAATGGAGTAAAAGTAAGCAGCGATGATGTTAAGAAAATCAGAAACCAGGAGAACAAATGATATTGAAATTATTTGCCGGCATTTATTTATTGATAACATTAATTCTTCAACACCAGAATATGGAAGTGGTTGATAAAAATATCTGGTTTTATCTTGTTTACATTATTTCAGGTTTGATTGTATTACTTGTTTTAATTTTTACAATAAAATATTTAATTAACCCGGGCGAAAAATCTGAAGATCATATTAAGCGAATCATATTGCTTGATCAGAAAAAAAATTATGGCAGACATAAAACAAAATAGAATTGAAATTTTTCTTGATGAGAATAAAGAATCAATTGCTTCGTATGTACCTCCTGCAAAATTCGACCTTGATACTTCCGAATTGGAAGACGGTGAGCATACTCTCATTATAGTTGCCTATGGTGATGATGAAAAAAGATCAATAAGGAAAATTAAATTTTTCGTGCGCAATGGTCCCGGAATTGCAATACAGGGACTGAGAGAAAATGATGTTGTAGAAGGAAAAATTTCATTACTTGTCAATGCTTACGGAGGTTCAACTGCCGAAAAATGGGAACCAACAACAGCAGAAACCCCTGCAGCAATTCCAAGCTGGATCTGGATAATGTTTATTCTTATTACAGCCTGGGCTATTTTTTATTTCATTAACGAATGGAAACCAACTGAGGAATTTGCAAATACGCCAACTTACAAAAATTTACAAATGCCCGTTGAAAAGAAAGTAGTAGTGAATGAAACAGCAACAAATGGAGCTGATTTGTATCGCAAAAGTTGTTCAAGCTGTCACCAGGAAAACGGACAAGGACTAACAAATGTTTTTCCTCCGCTTATGAGTGACGATGTAATTAATTCAGATAAAACTGATCAGCATATAAAAATTGTTTTATTCGGATTGGAAGGAAAAGTAATTAATGGAGTTAAATATGCAACTCCAATGCCATCATGGGAAAGTCAATTATCTGATGAAGAAATTGCTGCGGTAATTAATCACGAACGATCAAGCTGGGGGAACAAAGGTAAATTAGTTTCACCTGAAGAAGTTAGTAAAATCAGAGCAGGTGGAAAGTAATCAGCTAAATAATATTAGAATATTGAAATATTTATTTTGAAAGGAAAATTAAAATGCGATTAAACTGGTATAAAATGTCACCGGAAGGTTACAAAGCAATGCTTGGCTTACAGAAAATTGTTGATGAAAGTAAAATAGATCACAGACTTTTAGAATTAATTAAAATAAGAGCATCACAGATTAATGGCTGTGCCCACTGTCTTGAGATGCATACAAAAGATTCTTTAGCTCTTGGCGAAAATGAACAAAGGATTTTTTTACTTTCTGCCTGGCGTGAAGCACCTCTCTACACAAAACGCGAAAGATCCGCACTCGCATGGTGCGAAGCGTTAACATACTTGCCCCAGTCCGGTGCACCGGATGAAGTTTACAATGAAGTTAAAAATCATTTTGATGATAAGGAACTTGTGGAACTAACAATGGCAATTGTTGCAATTAATGCATGGAATAAGCTTGCGGTTGGTTTTAGATCCGAGGTTGGTAATTATGTTTCTAAGTTAACGAAGAAAAATGAATCTTCTAAAAAATTAAATACTTAATAGGAGGAATAAACAATGCAGGAATATAAAGTCAAAATAATTGAAATTAAACGTGTTACTCACGATGTAAGATCTTATAAATTTGAAAAACCAGCCGGGTTTAAATTCACTCCCGGACAAGCTGCTGATGTTTCTATAAACAAACCTGGTTTCGTTGATCTGAAAAGACCATTTACATTTACTTGTCTGAATGATTGGGATCATCTCGAATTCACAATTAAAAGTTACAATGACCATAATGGTGTTACTAAGGAAATCGGTAAGCTTGTAGTTGGTGATGAGTTAATAATCAGTGAACCATGGGGAACAATTAGCTATAAGGGTGAGGGCACTTTTATAGCTGGCGGTGCTGGAGTTACACCATTCATTGCAATATTAAGAGATCTTGAAAAGAATAAACAAATCGGTAATAACAAATTACTTTTTGCAAATAAAACTGAATCAGATATAATTCTAAAAGACGAATTCGAGAAGATGCTCGGCAAAAATTTTATAAACATTCTATCTGCTGAGAAATCTTCTAAGTACGCCTCCGGGATAATTACTAAAGATTTTCTTAAGCGAAATGTGGATGACTTGAGTAAAAAGTTTTATGTCTGCGGTCCGGATCCAATGATCGCAGCTATGGAAAAGATTTTAATTGATTTAGGTGTTAATAAAACTTTAATAGTAAAGGAGGAATTTTAAATTATGAATGAAAAATTCAGATCTGAAAAAGAAATTAATACAAATATTATAAATACCATTTTAACTATACAGGAAAAGTATCCGGAACTTTCTGAGTATCTCGGAGAAATGCCTGTTACAATTCCAATCATCAAAAAGCCTGTGATAGATTTTCAGAACTTGAGTGCTTATTATGATTCACTTAACTCCATGCTGAATAGTTATGCACAGGCACATCAAAGGTAGGTTACAAAAATGAATATCAATATTAAAAGAATTTATGAAAAACCAGCGCGAACAGATGGGATGAGAGTTCTGGTTGACAGGCTCTGGCCAAGAGGTCTCACTAAATCTGAAGCAAAAGTTGATCTTTGGCTGAAAGATATCGCACCGAGCAATGAACTGAGAAAATGGTTTCATACGCATACTGAAAAATGGAAATTGTTTGAAAAAAAATATGAGAAGGAGCTTGATAATTTACCGGAAGAATTTTCAGAACTAAAAAAACTTGTGAAAAAGAATAAAAAAGTAACACTGCTTTTTGCAGCGAAGGATGAAGCTAATAATAACGCAGTTGTACTCAAAAAAATACTTAACGAAGAAAAATAACTACCTGAGCGTCTGATATAAGAAAGTTATTCGGTTCGGATAACAGGCATAGTTAAATGCAAACAAACTGAATAACACTTTGTTAAACATCTCATGGGGTTATCTGATATCTGTTTGAACAAAATTGTTTCAGGTTTTTTAGAAGTCTTTAAATAATAATTTATAAATAAATTTCAGAGGAGTTAAAAATGTTACACAAGACTGTTCTCTCAACTTTGATCGCTGTTTTATTTCTTGCAGCGTTAATTTCAGAACCAATCTTTGCGCATTGTGATTCAATGGAAGGACCTGTTGTAAAAGCATCAATAAAAGCACTTGAAACCGGGAACATAAATTACGTTCTCGTGTGGGTCCGTGCAGAAGATGAACAGGAAATTAAAACTATGTTCGATAAAGTAAATAGTGTGCGAACAATTAATGACGAAGCAAAAGAACTTGCAGATATGTACTTCTATGAAACTGTTGTACGAATTCACAGGTTGGGTGAAGGTGTAGGCTATACCGGATTAAAACCTGCTGGTTATGAACCCGAAGAAGGAATTGAGGCTGCTGATATAGCCATAGAAAAAAATTCAGTCGATGATATTCTTCAACATCTTGAAGAAGCTAAACACGAAGAAGTCAAACATTACTTCGATGAGCTTCAATCAAAAAGAAATTATGATGTGAATGACCTGACAGCAGGAAGAGATTATGTTGCTTCTTATGTCCATTTCATTCATTACGTTGAAGCACTTTATTCAGGTGATACGAAGAGTATGGAACATCAGCATCATCATTAATTAAAAGTTAAACATAAACTTAACTTAATTGATAATAAAAATAATTTTTAAAATATTTTCTGGTAATAAAACATCATTACAATTTTATTTTACAGAAATACCTGTTTATAAGTAATTATTTTCCGTAGATTGAATCTGATTCTAAATTATTTAGGATTCGGGAAGATAACTTAAACTGATCTATCCTGGAATTGAATGTGAATAATTAAAAGGAATGTTAATTGAATAATTCTTCGACTGAATTGATTTGGCCCTTGATAGTATATGGAGGTGCAGTAGTGCTTCTTGTAACTATAATGATAGGACTTTCCTATCTGCTCGGTCAAAAGCATGAAGAAAAAGAAACTAATGAACCTTTTGAATCGGGAGTAAAGCAAACTGACTCGGCACGTTTGAGATTCCCAATTCATTTTTATATCGTCGCAATGTTCTTCGTTATTTTCGATCTTGAAGCAGTTTTCATTTTTACCTGGGCAATTTCATTAAAAGAAGTTGGATGGACTGGTTATATCGCAGCATCAATATTCATCGCAATACTTATTGCGGTATTAATTTACGAATGGAGAATAGGTGCGCTTGACTTTGGCACAAGTGGCAAAAAAATATTAAAAGCAAGAAACAGAATTCTGAAAGAAAGTAAAAATTTATGAAGTGGTGGGTAACAAAAGCTGATCAGGCAGGAATTCCTTTAAAAGGAACCAGTTCACTCGAAGAAACTGTTCAGCAGAGTATTGTTTTATCAACAGTTCAGGATTTAGTTGCCTGGGGTCGAAAAAATTCTATGTGGCCATTTAACTTCGGACTTTCCTGCTGTTATGTTGAAATGGCAACCTCGCTCACAAGCAAATACGATATCGCCAGATTTGGTGCTGAAGTTATTCGCGGTACACCTCGCGAAGCCGATATTATGATTATTGCAGGAACAGTATTTATAAAGATGGCTCCGATTATAAGAAGATTATATCAGCAAATGATGGAACCCCGTTGGGTAATTTCGATGGGCTCGTGTGCAAACTCTGGTGGTATGTATGATATCTACAGTGTTGTTCAGGGAGTTGATAAATTTATGCCGGTTGATGTTTATGTTCCCGGCTGTCCTCCCAGACCTGATGCATTTATGGAAGGTCTTGTAATGCTGCAGGATTCTGTCGGCAAAGAAAAGCGTCCGTTAAGCTGGGTAATTGGTCCGCAGGGAATTCAAAAACCTGAAAAGATTTCCATGCGGGATTTAAAGCGTGATGAAAGAATGAAGATGACAAAAATAACTCCTCCAACTGAAATTTGAATTTGTTATGGATCAGATAATTACTATTGATGAAGAAATAAAACAGAAGTTTGGTGATAAAATTATTTATCAACAGGAAACTAAAGATGAATTCCCGACTATTTGGGTTGGAAGAAATTCATTAGTTACTGTTCTTAATTATTTAAAGAACGAAATTACAAATCCCTTCCGAATGCTTTATGACATCACTGCAATAGATGAAAGATCGTACAGCAACCGAAATGGTTTACCACAAAGCGATTTCACGATAGTATATCATCTTCTGTCATTTGACAGAAATAATGACATAAGAATTAAAGTTCCGTTAAAAGATAATGATGTTAATGTTCCAACGATTACTGACCTATGGCAAAATGCAAACTGGTATGAGCGGGAAGCATTCGATATGTTCGGAATAAACTTTAATGGACATAAATATTTGAGAAGATTGTTGATGCCGTTAACCTGGAATGGTCATCCGTTACGAAAGGATCATCCTGCAAGAGCAACCGAAATGGGTCCGTTTCAGCTTCCGGATGATAAACAAATCAGAGAACAGGATGCGCTTCATTTTAACCCCGATGAATGGGGAATGCAAAAACATAGCGACGATTCGGATTTTATGTTTCTTAATCTCGGTCCTCAGCATCCGGGTACACACGGTGTATTGCGACTTGTTCTTCAACTTGATGGTGAAGATATTGTTGATATTGTACCTGATATTGGATTTCATCATCGCGGCGCTGAGAAGATGGCTGAAAGACAATCCTGGCATACTTTCATACCTTACACTGATCGTGTTGATTATCTCGGTGGAGTAATGAACAATCTTGCTTATTGTCTCGGAGTAGAAAAACTTGCGGGGATTGAAGTTCCCGACAGAGGGAAAGTAATTCGTGTCATGCTGTGTGAACTATTCAGAATTGCAAGCCATCTTGTTTGGTACGGAACATTTGCACAGGATGTTGGTCAGCTTTCACCTGTGTTTTACATGTTCACAGACAGAGAGAAAGTTTTTGATATCATTGCTGCGGTATGCGGCGATAGAATGCATCCGAATTGGTTTCGCATTGGTGGTGTTCAGGATGATTTACCAAATGGATGGGATAAACTTGTAAGAGAATTTGTGAATTATTTTCCAAAACGTTTAAATGAATATGATAAACTTGTTATGAAGAACAAAATCTTTAAAGCAAGAACAAAAGGTATCGGAAGTTATACAAAAGAAGAAGCCGTTGAATGGGGAATTACCGGACCGGGTTTACGTGCTTGCGGATTTGAATGGGACTTCAGAAAAAAAAGACCTTATTCAGCTTATGATCAATTCGAGTTTGATATTCCGATTGCACATAATGGAGATTGTTACGATCGTGCTTCTGTTCGTGTTGAGGAAATGAGACAGAGTTTGAAAATAATTGAACAGTGTTTAAACAATATGCCAGAAGGTGAATATAAATCTCATCATCCGCAGGCAACACCACCCGTTAAAGAAAGAACGATGCACGATATTGAAACTTTAATAACTCATTTTTTAAATGTTACCTGGGGACCTGTAATCCCGCCAGGAGAAGCTTTCTCAGGAATTGAAGCAACGAAAGGAAACAATGGATACTATCTTATCAGCGATGGAAATACTTCACCATACAGAGTAAGAATAAGAACTCCTTCCTTTCCGCATATGCAAATGGTGCCTTATATCAGCAGAGGACATACTATTGCGGATCTTCTCGCTATTCTGGGAAGTGTTGATTTTGTATTAGCTGATTTAGACAGATAATAAATAAATGAATATCAAAAGTATAAATATTTATCATTGAGTTTATGCTTACAACAGAGGAACAAAAAGAAATTAACGAGCACATAAAAGATTATCCTGACAAAAAATCAGCCTGTCTGGAAGCGCTTAAAGTTGTTCAGGAAAAACGACGCTGGATTTCTGATGAAAGTTTAAAGGATATAGCCAGCTATCTTGAAATGACCATAGATGATCTGGATGGTGTTGCAACATTTTATAATCTAATCTTCAGAAAACCTGTTGGTAAACATGTTATTCTGATTTGCGATTCAGTTAGCTGTTATATTATGAGTTATGAAAAAATTCTTGATTACCTGAATAAAAAGCTCGGAATTAAACTCGGTGAAACAACAGAGGATAACAGATTTACATTATTACCTATTCCCTGTTTAGGAACCTGTGATCACGCACCGGCTTTAATGATAGACAATGATTTACATCAGGATCTCACCGAAGAGAAGCTGGAAAAAATTTTAGATCAATACAAATAATGGAAAAACCTTTAACACAACATATTAAAGAAAACAAGCAGCCGCATACCATTAAAGAGTATGAAAATGTTGGCGGATATTCTTCCGTAAAAAAAGCTTTGAAAGAAATGAATCCAAAAGAAGTGCAGAAAGTTGTAAAAGATTCTGAGCTTAAAGGAAGAGGCGGCGCAGGCTTTTCCACAGGAATGAAATGGAGCTTTGTTCCTATGGGTGAAGCTTCACCATCAAAAATAAAATATTTAATTGCTAACGCTGACGAAATGGAACCCGGAACTTTTAAAGACAGACTTCTGCTTGAAAGTAATCCGCATCTGTTAATTGAAGGAATGATTGTAAGCGCTTTTGCAATCGAAGCTACAAATGCATATATATTTCTCAGATGGGCTTATAAAACTGCAGATAAAATATTAACTAAAGCAATTCAGGAAGCTTACCAATCCGGTTACCTTGGCAAAAATATTTTAGGAACAGGTTATTCACTTGAACTTAGAATTCACACAAGTGCGGGACGTTATATCTGTGGTGAAGAAACTAGTCTGTTAAATTCGCTTGAAGGAAAACGAGCAATACCAAGAGCAAAGCCACCCTTCCCTCAAACAAGTGGATTGTTTGGAAAGCCTACTATTGTAAATAATGTTGAAACTCTCTGTTGTGTTCCCGGAATAATTAATAACGGCGCTCAATGGTTTAAAGAGTTAAGTATAACCGGAGAAGGCGGAACAAAACTTTATGGTGCAAGTGGTCATGTGAAAAATCCAGGTATATGGGAACTTCCGCTTGGAACTTCGATGAGAGAAATAATTGAAAAGTATGCTGGTGGAATGAAAGCTGGCTACAAATTTCGTGGTGCTTTACCGGGTGGTGCTTCAACCGATTTTTTAGTTGAAGAGCATCTTGATACAATTATGGATTATCAGAATGTTCAAAAAGCTGGCAGCAGACTTGGAACAGGAACCATGATTATTCTGGATGATAAAACATGTCCTGTTGGTATGGTAAAAAATCTTGAACATTTTTTCGCTCAGGAATCTTGCGGATGGTGTACACCTTGTCGGGAAGGTTTACCATGGGTTGAGAAAACACTTGGTGCAATTGAAAACGGCAAAGGTAAAATGGAAGATCTCAATCACCTGTCGTTTCATTCAAAATATCTTGGACCGGGAAATACATTCTGTGCTTTAGCTCCCGGTGCTGTTGAACCTTTACAAAGTGCTTTAAAATATTTTCGTGAAGATTTTGAAAAGCATATTAATGAAAAGCGATGTCCCTGGAGATCATAAATGCCAAAGATTATTATAGACGAAATAGAATATGAAGTTAAAGACAAGAAAAATTTGTTAGATGCTTGCCTTTCATTAAAACTTGATCTGCCGTATTTCTGCTGGCATCCAGCTATGAATTCTGTTGGAGCTTGCAGACAATGCGCTGTTACAAAATATAAAGATAAGAACGATACTAAAGGTAAACTTGTAATGGCTTGCATGGAACCGGTGCAGGATGGTATGAGAATTTCAATGAAGGATAGTGAGTCTGTTGAATTCCGCTCACACATAATTGAATGGTTGATGACAAATCATCCGCACGATTGTCCTGTTTGTGATGAAGGCGGAGAATGTCATCTACAGGATATGACTGTAATGACAGGACATTCATACAGACAGTTTCGTTTCAATAAAAGAACTTACAATAATCAGTATCTCGGACCTTTTATAAATCATGAAATGAACAGATGCATTCAATGTTACAGGTGTGTCCGCTTCTACCGTGATTATGCTGATGGAAGAGACTTCAATGTATTTGCTTCAAAAAATCATATTTACTTCGGTCGTTCTGAAGACGGCATTCTCGAAAACGAATTCAGCGGAAATCTCATTGAAGTTTGCCCGACAGGTGTATTTACTGATAAAACATTAAAACAACATTTCACTCGCAAATGGGATTATACAAGTGCACCATCAATTTGCCATAACTGCGGAGTTGGATGTAATATCATTGCTTCAGAACGATATGATTCACTAAGAAGAATAAGAAGCAGGTATAACGCCAAAGTTAATGGATATTTTATTTGTGACAGAGGACGATTTGGATATGAGTGGGTTAATGACAAAAAAAGGATTCTTCAACCATTAATAAAAAGCATAGAAGACAACCGACAAAAAATTGCCGATAGAAAAACGATAATTGAAAAAACAGGTAAACTAATTTCATCAACTAAAACAATAGGAATTGGTTCTTCAAGAGCCTCTTTAGAATCAAATTATACTTTAAGAAAGTTAGTTGGGAAAGAAAATTTCTATTCGAGTTTTAATACAGTTGAAAATAAACTTTATCAAACATCACTGAATATTTTAAGAAAAGGAATTGTCAGAACTCCTTCTTTAAAAGAAGTTGAAGAATTTGACACTGTATTTATTCTTGGCGAAGACGTTACAAACACAGCACCAATGCTTGCGTTATCAATCCGTCAGGCAATTAAACTTAAACCAAAAGAAATCGCAGCAGACCTGAATATTCCTCTTTGGCATGATTCCGCTGTAAGAGAAGCAGTTCAGGATGAGAAAGGTCCGCTATACATCGCCTCGGTTTCAAAAACCAGGCTTGAAGACATTTCTAAAAAAGTAATTCATTCTTCACCAGATGACATAGCACGAATAGGATTTGCTGTTGCAAATATTATTGATAACAATTCGCCAACTGTCAGTAATCTTTCGGATGATGAAAAAGAATTCGCAAAAAATGTGGCAGAAGATTTAATGAGTTCAGACAAACCATTAATTATTACTGGTTCAGGTTGTATGAATGAAGATATAATAAAAGCATCGTATAATATCTCACTTGCTCTTCATAGAAAAAATAATCGAGCTGAAATCGTGATTACTTCGTCTGCTGTAAATAGCCTCGGTCTTGCTATGATGGAAGCTGAATCTCTGGATTCTGCTTTTAATGGAATTGATAAAGGAGAAATTGAAACGTTAATAATTCTTGAAAGTGATTTGTTCAGGAATAATTCAAAAGAAAAGATTAAAAATGTTTTTGATAAAGTTAAAAATATAATTGTCATCGATAGCATTGAAAATGAAACAACACTTGCTGCTGATTACGTTATTCCTGCCGGCACCTTTGCTGAATCTGATGGAACAGTTGTAAATAATGAAGGACGTGCACAGAGATTTTATCAATGCTTCCAACCGAAAGAAGATGTGTTCGAAAGCTGGCGTTATCTTACTCTCATATCAATAGCAGCGGGCAGAAAAGATTTCACTGCTCTGAATCATTTTGATGATTATGTGAAGTCATTAATTATTGAAATGCCTCAGTTCGATGGAGTTCAGAATACTGCCCCACCTTCGGATTTTAGAAAAGCCGGGCAGAAAATTCCGCGCGAGTCACATCGTTTCAGCGGACGAACTGCTATGAATGCTGATAAAAATGTAAGTGAACCCAAACCACCTGTTGATGATGATTCCCCACTTTCATTTACGATGGAAGGATTCAGAGGACAGCCACCTTCTTCGATAACTCCTTTTTACTGGTCACCCGGATGGAATTCTGTTCAGTCAATTAATAAATATCAGATTGAAATTGCTGGTCCTTTACACGATGGAGACCCGGGAATAAGATTAATTGAACCTAATGAAAATTCAATTACTCAGTTGAGTTTCTTTAAAGATGTACCGAAGAAATTCATTTTTAAAGCCGACGAATATTTTCTGGTTCCGCTTTATCATATTTATGGTTCTGAAGAACTTAGCAGTAAATCTCCAGCAATCAAAGAAAGAATTCCGGAAATTTATATTGCAATCAATCAGAAAGAATCTGAAAGACTTGGTGTTAAAGAAAAAGAAAATCCTGAGATAATAATTGACGACAAGAAATTGGGTTTGCAAGTAAAGATTTTAAACGAATTGCCTGATGGTATCGCTGGTTATCCTGTTTACTTACCGGGAATACTGTTTATTGATTTATCTTCCTTTCATAAAATAAAAAAAGAAGTTAAATGAGTCAGACGATAAGCATATTAATAATTATTGTTGTGGTCTTGCTTGTTATGTTGACTATCGCTGCTGGTTTAATATGGCTTGAAAGAAGATTGCTTGCTTTATGGCAGGACAGATATGGACCAAACCGTGTCGGACCTTTCGGGCTCCTTCAGGTTCTTGCAGATATGTTAAAAATTTTTATGAAAGAAGACTGGGTTCCAAAGTTTGTGGATAAACCAATCTTTGTAATTGCTCCTGCAATTGTTGTTGCAACTGTTTTAATGAGCTTTGCAATTATTCCTTATGCGTCGGGAATATTTGTTGTTGATTTTAACATTGCACTTCTTTTCTTTCTTGCAATGTCATCACTTGGTGCATACAGCATTGTTCTTGCCGGATGGTCTTCTAACAATAAATATTCTTTGCTAGGTGCAATGCGTGGTTCTGCTCAGATGATAACTTATGAAGTTTTTATGGGGCTTTCTTTAATGGGAGTAGTTATGCTAACTGGTTCATTCAGCCTGGTTGATATTGTTGAAGCACAAAAAGATATCTGGTTTTTCATTCCGCAGTTTGTCGGATTTATAATTTTCTTAGTTGCAGGTATTGCAGAAACACATCGTCTTCCATTTGATATTCCTGAAGCTGAATCAGAATTGATAGCTGGATATCATTCAGAATATTCAGGAATGAAGTTCGGAATGTTTTTCGTCGGTGAATATCTCGGAATAACTCTCATCTCTGCTTTGATAGCAACTTTATTTTTTGGAGGCTGGCTTGGACCAGATTTTTTGCCGGGCATTGTCTGGTTCCTGATTAAAATGTTTTTCTTTATCGGTCTGTTTATTTTAATGAGAGCTGCTCTTCCGAGACCAAGATATGATCAGTTGATGAGCTACGGTTGGAAACTTATGCTTCCTTTATCACTTTTAAACTTGCTCGTAACCGGTGCTATAATTTTAGCCGGAAATTAAATTATGAACAATAAAATATTTAGAATATGAGGAATTGATGTTAAGCCAGTTAAGAAGTTTGTGGGTTACGTTTTTGCACATGTTTGAAAAACGCGTAACAATTCAGTATCCTGATGAAAAACCAAAATTACCTGCAAGATGGCGAGGCAGAATTGTTTTAACTCGCGATCCTGATAACGGAGAAAGATGCGTTGCTTGTTATCTGTGTGCTGCAGCTTGCCCTGTTGACTGCATTTCATTACAGGCAACTGAGGATGGAAATAACAGACGTTATCCTGAATTTTTCAGAATTAATTTTTCCCGATGTATCTTTTGCGGATTTTGCGAAGATGCCTGTCCGACTTATGCAATACAGTTAATTCCTGATTTTGAAATGTCTGAATACAACAGACAAAACCTTGTTTATGAAAAGGAAGATTTGTTGATTAGTGGAGAGGGAAAATATCACGGATATAATTTTTATAAAGTTGCCGGAGTTGCAATTACCGGTAAAGGCAAAGGTGAATCCGAACACGAAAGCCCGCCAATTGATATAAAAAGTTTATTGCCGTAAAAAAATGACAATCGCATTTTACATAGCTTCGATAGTTGCAATCATATCTACAATTATGGTTATTACCCGATTGAATGCCGTTCATGCTTTGCTTTATCTTATAGTTTCCCTGTTGTCAGTTGCGGTAATCTTTTATATTCTCGGTGCTCATTTCGTAGCTGCTCTTGAAGTTATAGTTTATGCAGGTGCAATTATGGTTCTTTTCATTTTTGTGGTGATGATGCTTAACCTTGGAAAAGAATCAGAAAATAGTGAACGGAAATTGCTCTCGTCAAAAATGTTAATCGGTCCCGGAATATTAGTCTTAATTCTCCTGATTGAATTTATAACGATACTGTCATCCTCAACCTCTGAACATCTATTCGAAAAAAATATTACTCCTGCAGAAGTCGGAATCTCATTATTCACAAAATATTTACTTGGAGTTGAACTTACCGCGATGCTTTTGATGGTTGGAATTGTTGGTTCTTATCATATCGGAAGAAGAAAGAAAAAAGTTTTACATCGTTTTCTTCAGGAAAAAGAGGAAGCCCAATGAACATTGTTCCGGTCAGTACAGCATTATTACTTGCAGGAATATTATTCTTCCTTGGTTTGATTGGTTTGTTAGTAAGACGCAATATTATTTTTATACTTATGTCGCTTGAAATTATGTTAAATGCTGCCGGACTTGCTTTTGTTGTCGCGGGATCTAAGTGGGCAGAGGCAGATGGACAGGTTATGTTTCTTTTTATTCTTGCAGTCGCTGCTGCTGAAGTTTCCGTCGGGCTTGCACTCATAATTCAGGTTTATAATAAATTCAAAACTCTCGACACTGATGTTCTTAATAAGCTAAAAGGTTAATGATGTTTGAATTATTATGGTTGGTTCCTGGTTTGCCTTTTGCTGGATTTTTAATTCTGGCAATCTTTGGAAAAAGAATGGGACAAACTGCAACTGCAATCACTGGCGTCGGTTCAGTTGGATTATCCGCATTATTAACTCTGATAATAGGTATTACTTTTATTACTTCTCCACCCGCAGGAAATTCTTTCGACATAATTTTATGGGAGTGGTTTAACATCGGAGGATTTAATCCTTCGATTGCATTTCATCTGGATTCATTATCGTTAGTTTTCATGTTCGTTGTTTCCTTCGTTGGATTTCTCATTCATCTTTACTCAGCAGAATTTATGATTGATGACGAGGGTTTTTCCCCGTTCTTCGCTTACATGAATTTGTTTGTTGGATCAATGCTGACTCTGGTTCTTGCAGATAATTTTTTACTTCTTTATCTCGGTTGGGAAGGTGTTGGTTTGTGCAGTTATCTGCTTATAGGATTCTGGTATAAAGATCCAGTAAACAGTGCTGCTGCTATTAAAGCATTTATTGTTACGCGAATTGGTGACACTGCTATGATAATCGGATTATTTATTCTTGTGATGTCTTTTGGTACGCTGAACATCCAATCAATCTTATCAACCGCTTCGGGAATTTGGACTGCAGGATCATCAACCGCAGTTGCTGTTGCGTTTTTATTGCTTGGCGGAGCGTTAGGCAAATCTGCACAGCTTCCATTACAAACGTGGCTTCCTGATGCGATGGCTGGTCCGTCACCCGTAAGTGCTTTGATTCATGCTGCAACTATGGTAACTGCAGGAGTTTATTTAATCGCAAGAACAAACGTGATTTTTACACTTGCACCTGTCGTGTTAAATCTTGTAGCGATCATTGGTGCATTAACATTGTTGATTGCCGGCTTTAGTGCTTTAACACAATTTGACATCAAAAGAGTTCTGGCTTATTCAACCATAAGTCAGATTGGATATATGTTTCTTGCATTGGGTGTTGGTGCCTGGTCTGCAGCAATATTTCATTTTATGATACATGCATTTTTTAAAGCATTATTATTTCTTGGTGCCGGTGCTGTCATTATTTCAGTTCATCACGAACATAACATGTATAAAATGGGAGGATTGAGAAAAGAACTTCCGGTAACATTCTGGACATTTTTAATTGCTTCAGCTTCACTTGCAGCTTTTCCACTCGTCACTGCAGGATTCTACAGCAAAGATGCAATTCTTTGGTTTGCTTGGTCAAGTACAACAAATGGCAGTGAGATATTATGGGCTGCAGGATGGATCGGAGCATTCATTACTGCGATTTATACTTTCCGAATGGTGTTTCTTACTTTCTATGGAAATAAACGTTCTGAAGTTTCTCATAAACCGGGATGGTTAATAAAAATTCCTTTAATCATTCTTGCAGTATTTGCTCTCATCGGCGGATTTATAGAACTCCCGGATACACTTGGACATGTAACAATCTTTTCATCTTTTTTAGATTTAACTTTACCTGCGGTGAAAACAATTGAAGGAAGTGTAAGTGAACTCACTCTGCAAATTATTGTAGCCATAACTGCTTTTCTGGGAATCTACATCGCATATAGATTATACATAAAAATTCCGGTTAGTGAAGCAGAAGATATTAAACAGAGTTTAATTCGGAAATTTCTCTTTTCGGGTTGGGGATTTGACTGGCTGTATGATAAAATTTTTATTCGACCGGTTGTATTCTTTGCAAAGATTAATAAGAACGATTTCATAGATTATATTTATACTTTCATTGCATGGTTAAACAGAATGTTCAATCAAATGTTTGCGATGACACAAACCGGTAAAGTCAGATTGTATGCAATGGCAATTGTTCTTGGAGCAATAATTACTTTAACAATAGCAGCGTTCTTATGATAATTATCTGGATTATATTGATTTTAATTATCACCGGTTTAGCTGCCTGGTATTCAGGTAAGTTCAATGAAAATTTGCCGCGATGGATTTCTTTAATCGGTTTATTAATTGATTTCATGATTATTCTGATTTTTTGGTTAAGTGAACCGATTACCATCAACTTAACTTCCAACGATAACTGGTTAGTTCGTTTTAACTCTGAATGGATTCCGCAGTTTGGAATTAGTTTGAATTTTGCACTTGATGGTTTGAGTTTGATACTTGTAGTATTGACAATCTTCCTGGGAATTCTTTCAGTCTTAACTTCCTGGACTGAAATTAAAGACCGCATTGGTTTCTTTCATTTCAACCTCTTGTGGATACTTGCAGGAATTGTTGGAGTATTTACATCGCTCGATTTATTCCTGTTTTATTTTTTCTGGGAACTGATGTTAGTTCCAATGTACTTTCTGATTGGAATCTGGGGACACGAAAAAAGAATTTATGCTGCATATAAATTTTTCATCTTTACACAGGCAAGCGGCTTATTGATGCTTCTGTCAATTCTCGGATTATATTTTATTCACGGCAATCAAACAGGAATTTACACTTTTAACTATTTTGAATTATTACTAACTCAACTTCCATCCGGAATGGAATGGCTTTTAATGTTTGGTTTCCTGATAGCATTTGCTGTCAAACTTCCTCTGGTTCCTGTTCATAACTGGCTTCCTGATGCACATACACAAGCACCAACCGCAGGAAGCGTAATACTCGCAGGACTTCTGCTTAAAACAGGTGCTTATGGATTATTGAGATTTGTTCTTCCGCTTTTCCCTAATGTATCAATTGAGTTTGCACCTTATGCAATGTTTCTGGGAGTTATCGGTATTCTTTATGGTGCCAAACTTGCGTTTGCTCAAAATGATTTCAAAAGACTTGTTGCTTACTCAAGTGTAAACCATATGGGATTTGTTATGCTCGGTGTTTATTCATTCAATGTACTTGCTTATCAGGGAGCTGTGTTTGAGATGATAACTCACGCAATCAGCACAAGTGCGTTATTCATTATTGTCGGATTACTCTCAGACAGATTGCATACACGAAACCTGGATGAGATGGGTGGATTATGGGAACAGGTTCCTAAAATGGGTGGAATTGCAATGGTCTTTGTAATGGCTTCACTTGGATTGCCCGGACTCGGAAACTTTATCGCAGAGTTTCTTGTTCTTGCCGGAAGTTTTCAGGCTTCAGTTTTATGGTCAGTACTCGGCTCACTTGGATTGATCGCTTCAGCAATTTACGCTTTAAGGATAATGCAGAAAGTCTGGCACGAAAGAAAAGCCAAAGAATGGAAAATTAAAGATTATATTCCAAGAGAACTGATAATACTTGGTTCACTAATTCTTGTTATTGTGTGGCTTGGATTATTTCCACAGAAAATATTTTCAACTATCAGCTCATCAATTAATTCCATTCACGACAGAATAAACGATGCGAAAATATTGTTGATTAATAATTCTATCAAAACAGAAATAATAACGAACAGTAGTGTGAATAATGAAATAAATACCAATCAACAGAAAGATGATAAATGAGCAGCGCTGAATTCAAATCAATAATTCCACTGGTAATTTTATCAATCTTCCCGATTGCGATTATGTTATCAATAGCAATAAAAAGAAATCACCTGGTAATTTTTGTCACCTCGTTAATAGGTTTTGTTGCTGCTTTTTACAGCTTGTTCTCTGCTTCAATTTACTCATCCATTAAAGTAAGCACCTTGTTTATAATTGATGGTTATACAATTTTCTTCTGGGGATTATTAATCGCTTCATCTTTTTTTATAACATTAATTTCATTTAACACTTTAAACATTCAGGAAGAAAATAAAGAAGAATATTACATTCTTTTGTATCTCGCATTACTTGGTTCCTGCGTGCTCGTTGCAAGCATTCACTTTGTTTCTTTTTTCCTCGGACTTGAAATTCTTTCTGTTTCTCTTTATGTGCTTATATCCTATCTAAGAAAAAAAGAAATTGCTGTCGAAGCCGGAGTTAAATATCTTATACTTGCAGCTGCATCTTCTGCTTTTCTTTTATTCGGAATGGCATTGATCTATAACGAATTCGGAACGATGGATTTTTACCAGTTCGGAAGTGCATTAAAAATAGGCGGCTTTGATGCTTTATCAATCAGCGGTTTTGCAATGATAATTGTTGCCGTTGGATTTAAACTTGCGGTAGTTCCTTTTCATATGTGGACTCCTGATGTGTACGAAGGTGCTTCATCTCCCGTATCTGCATTCATTGCTACCATTTCAAAAGGAGGAATGCTTGCATTACTATTTCGCTTATTCAGTATAATTGATGGTTACAGATTCTATGAACTGATACTTATCTTCAGCATAATTGCAATCGCTTCAATGTTTATTGGTAACTGGCTGGCATTACTGCAAAACAATGTTAAAAGAATTCTTGCTTACTCATCAATTGTCCATTTAGGATATTTAACTGTTGCATTTTTAGCTGGAGGAAAATTTGCTGCTGAAGCAATTGCTTTTTATCTCGTCGCATATTTTATTACAATGATCGGTGCTTTTGGAGTAGTCGCAATCCTTTCAAACAAAGAAAGAGAAGCATTTAGAATTGAAGATTTTAAAGGATTGTATTGGAGACATCCATGGCTTGCAGCAACTTTTACTGCAATGTTATTCTCTCTCGCCGGAATTCCATTAACTGCAGGATTCATAGGAAAGTTTTATGTACTATCAGCAGGAGTAGATAAAACTTTATGGGCACTTGTAATTATCCTCGCAATCAATAGTGCAATCGGACTTTTTTATTACCTTAGAATTGTTGTGGAAATGTTCACAAAATCTGAAGCTGAAAAAACGAACGTTAAATTTTCACTTGTAACTTCTGTTGCTTTAACAGTTTTAACGGTATTATTGATTTATCTTGGAGTTTTTCCTTCTGCTCTTATCAGGATTATTCAAATCATGTTATGATAGATTTGATGTTGTATTTTCAAGAGAGCAATTATCAGAATTAAAATAATTCAAAGAAATTTTATCTTCTGTTTGTAATATACTGTTCAAGCTGTCCGATTGTAAATTCTTTATGATCCAAAAGTGCTTTAACAACATCACCGATTGAAATCAACCCTTTTAATTTTGTCTCTTCATAAACCGGCAGATGACGAATCTTTTTTTCAATCATTAATGCCATACATTCATCAACACTCTCTTCACCCGTTACAAACAGAACTCTGGAAGACATAATTTCTTTTACGGGTAATTCTTTTGAAGATTTTCCTTCGAGTACAACTTTTCGTGCATAATCTCTTTCAGAAAAAATACCTTCAACTTTTCCGCTTTCCATCACCAGAACCGCACCTATATTTTTCTCAGCCATTAATTTTAATGCATCATAAACTTTAGAATCAGGTGCAACGGACCAAACAAATGAACCTTTTGTTTGTAAAATATCATTTACTGTATTCATATTTATAACTCCTGTATTTAATACTGATGAATATTAGTTTCAGTTTTTTGTAATTGAGCTATGTGTTTTATCAACTATAAATTTATGACTTATAATACTTAATTGTGTTCATTTATTCAAGTAAATACTTTAGCATATAATTCTACGTTTTTTCAGAGACTCCAAGTAAATTTTGAAAGCCTTGTTTGATTATTTGTAGCATTAAAACTTTCATAAGATGATGGTTGGTTAAAATTAGGATTAGTGTAATTTAATCCTCTCCCCAGCCGCTGCCGGGAACATTGTATCCTTCACCTTTCAAACTATCATAAGATTTATAAATTATTATTTCAATCTGGTTGGTCTGATGAAATCCGATTGAATTTACCTTCACACCATTAACTTCTTTGCTGATTTTTACTGATGCGTAAAGTTTATCATCGGCGATCAGGTCATTGGAAAGTGAGGCTTTTTTACCGGGAATATTAGAAAGCGCCCAGTAAATTCCTTTCTTGGCATTTTGATAAGCTGCATTCATATCATCTTCAGTTTTTGTTTGAGCTGATAAAATTAAAGTTCCGAATAATCCCAGAATTATTATTAATAAATGTTGCCGTTTCATAGTTTCCTCTTTTTTTGAAATGAATTTTAATTATTCAGTCTGGAATTAACAACATTTCATTTTTTGCCATAAATCACATCTTTGGAAACTATGGCTTGACAAATGAGTTTCCACTGACTATTTTAGAAACTAAAAATACGATAATAGTTTCCGAGAGGATAAAATGGATGATCAGATTAAAATCATTGAACATACTGAAGAAAAATTTTTTCGTGATGGATTTTATAAAACCACGATGGATGAAATTGCAGCGGAATTAAAAATGAGCAAGAAGACCATCTACAAATTTTTCCCTTCAAAGGAAGACCTTGTAAAAGCAATTGCAAAATATTTTATGAACAAAATGAAAAACACTATTCTTCCTGCTTTGAATTCAGATAAAAACGCAATTGAGAAACTTGGTGATCTCATTAAAATACTTGCAAAAGTTTCTGAGAAAATTTCAGCCTCGCGTATGGAGGAACTGAAAAGACACTTCCCTTCTTTATGGAATGACATTGATAGTTTCAGAACAGAAATGATGTTTGGTAATATCACAAAAGTTATTGACCAGGGGAAAAAAGAAGGTTTATTCATTGATTATCCGACAAATATTATCATGAATGTTCTCGTAGCTTCGATAAGAACAATTGTTAATCCTGATTTTATTATGAATAATAATTATTCATTGATTGAAGCAGCCAGATATGCATTCAGAATTGTTATCAGCGGGATACTTACCGACAAAGGGAAAAAAGAATTTAATAAATCATTTAATAAGGTACTACAATGAGAAGTTTCATAATTCTGTCAACAGTGACACTCATTTTTCTGATATCTGGCTGCGGTAATAACAAACAACCAGATTCAATTGACGCATCCGGAACTATCGAATCAACAAACGTAATAGTGAGCGCAAAAACTTCAGGTGAAATTTTAATGATTAAATTCACCGAAGGAAGTAAAATAAATGCCGGCGATACAATTCTGATTATTGATCACGAACATCTTGATTTGCAGCTTCTTCAGGCAATTGCTGTACAGAATGCCGCTGAAGCTCAGTTAAGGTTAATGCAAAAAGGTGCCCGCGAAGAAGACATTATTCAGGCAGAACAAAATCTCAACCAGGCAAAAGTAAATTTAGAAACTGCTGAAAAAGATAAAATCAGGATGCAAAATTTATTCGACACACATTCTATTACTCAAAAACAATATGAAGATGCTGCTGCAAAATATGATTTAATGAATGCTCAGTATAAATCAGCACAGGAAAATTATGCTAAAGTGAAAAAGATTTTCCGTCCGGAAGAGATCGATCAGGCAAAAGCAAATCTTGATAAAGCTGTTGCTGGTGTTGAGTTATTACAAAAAAATATTCGCGATAGTTATGTTACCTCACCCATAAACGGATTCCTCGTAAAAACTTTTATTGAGCGTGGAGAAAGTGTAATACCAATGTCTTCACTTTTCAAAGTGTCTGATCTCGATATTATCGAGCTGGAGATATATATTTCTGAGGAAGAACTTGGTTACGTTAAGCTGGGACAAAAAGCAGATATATCAGTTGATTCTTTTAAAGATAAAACTTTCGAGGGAAAGGTAACTTACATCTCTCCCGAAGCTGAATTCACTCCAAAGAATATCCAGACAAAAGATGAACGGACAAAACTGGTTTATGCAGTTAAAATTACAATTCAGAACAAAGACTACTATCTTAAATCTGGTATGCCCGCGGATGCTGTAATAAGACTACAATATTGAAAGATTAAAAATTAAAAGATTAATGAATTCGGTAATTAAAATAGAAAACTTAAAAAGAAGCTTTGGCGATATTGTTGCAGTAAATGGTGTTTCATATTCTGTTGACAAAGGTGAAATGTTCGGACTTGTCGGACCGGATGGTGCTGGTAAAACAACAACAATAAGAATTTTAATCGGTTTATTAAATGCTGATTCAGGGAATGCCGAAGTACTTGGTTTTAATATTAAATCACAAAAAAATAAAATAAAAAATGAGATCGGTTACCTGTCTCAAAAGTTTTCGCTGTACGGTGATCTGACAGTCGATGAGAACATTGAATTTTTTGCTGACATCCACAGAGTAAAGAATTTCAAAGAAAGAAGAAATGAACTACTCGAGTTCACAAGGTTAACTCCGTTTCGTGATCGTCTGGCAGATAAGTTATCCGGTGGAATGAAACAGAAACTCGCACTTGCATGCACACTTATCCACAAACCAAAAATAATTTTCCTCGATGAACCAACCACCGGGGTTGATCCTGTTTCGAGAAGAGATTTCTGGAAAATACTTTCAAATCTCCTTAAAGAAGGAATAACAATATTTATGACCACTCCATATCTTGATGAAGCTGAAAGATGTAACAGAGTTGCTCTTATGAATAACGGAGAAATAATAAGCTACGATACACCTAAAAATGTTAAAGCTTCACTGAAGGAACAGATAGTGGAAATTGTATGTTCGCCAATTCGTGAAGCATACAATACAATTAAGGTTAATACTGAATATGAAGTTCAGATGTACGGCGATAGATTGAATGTAGCATTAAAAAATTACGATGAACAGTATAAAAATCTGGAGAAGCTCTTAACTGATACTAACGTTGTTATTTATGATCATCGAGTTATTCCGCCATCGCTTGAAAATGTTTTTATTCACCTGATAAGTAAAGCATTATAAAAAAGGAAATGGAAATGAAAAAAATATTTTTTATTTCAATCGTATTATCTGTAATTCAATTTGCACAAACAAAAGAATTAACGCTTGATGAAAGCCTGCGGATTGGATTGCAAAACAGCCGGCAAATAAAAATATCAGAATCTGTTTTACGAAGTTCTGACGAGAAAATAACCGAGTATTCTTCTCAAATGCTTCCAAAGCTTAGTCTGAGTGCCGGTTATACATATATGAATCTGAATGATCCAACAGAAATAGGTTTTGGTCCCTTCCCAATGACAGTTAAAAATCCATTCACTCTGTATGGAATGCAGCTTTCAATTCAACAACCAATTTTCACAGGGTTTCAACTCTCATCATTAAAAAGCTCTGCAGAGAATATTTATGAAGCAATGAGTTCAGATCATCAAAAAAATATTAATAATAAAGCTTTTGAGATTTACTCGGCGTACTGGAATTTATTTAAAACACAGAAACAGGTTGAACTTATCGAGGAACGGATGACTTCGCTTGATGAAGATCTGAGAAGGACGAAGGATTTTGTTGATAACGGTTTGGCTACAATGAACGATTATTTGAGAATAGAGTTACAGGTTTCAAATACCAGGCTGCAATTGATTGATGCAAAAAATGCACGTGAAATTTCAAGAGCCGCATTTAATCAATCAATCGGGTTTCCATTGAACGATTCAACAAAGATTGATTCTGATTTAGTCTTTCATCAACCAGATTATCCCCAATATGAAGAATTAGTTATGGAAGCAGAAAACAACCGGCAAGAATTGAAATCAATGGAATTTAAAATTCTTGCTGGTGAAGATAAAATAAGTGCCGCTAACTCCAATTGGTGGCCAAAACTTTATGCATCCGGAAATTTTCTTCTTTATAATGTAAATGCTGAAACATTTTCAATGGAAAATGAAAAGCTTCAAGCCTGGTTTGCAGGTTTGTCACTGAGTTGGGACTTGTGGAATTGGGGGAACACTTCATCAAAATCTGCACAAGCTGAAGAAGAGGTTCTTCAAAACAGAGAATCATTGGAACTTCTGAAAGAGCAAATTGAAATTGAAGTTTATAACACCTATCTGGCGTTGAATAGTAATGCTGAAAAAATAAAAGTAAGTCAACTTGCAGTTTTATCGGCAGAGGAAAACTTCCGGATCGTTAATGAAAAGTATGAACATCAACTTGCAACCGCAAATGACCTGATTGATGCTGAAGTTGCACTGCTTAACTCCCGGTCAATGCTCACAATTTCTCAGGCGGATTTTGAACTTGTAAAGGTCAGGTTGAATCTTGCAATTGGCAGGAAAATATATTGAATGAATGGAACACAGAATACAGTAATCGAACAGATTTTCTTAGATCAAAATCAGCGATCATTAGCTAAATCTGCGTCATCTGCCTAATGACAGACAGGTCAGCGTTCTATAAAATATCTATAAAAAAATGAATAGCATAGAAGTAAAAGAGTTAACAAAAAAATTCGGCAGATTTACTGCTGTTGATAAAATTTCATTCAACGTCGAGCAAGGTGAAATTCTCGGCTTCCTCGGAGCGAACGGCGCCGGAAAATCAACAGCAATCCGAATGATGACGGGAATTCTGGAACCCACATCCGGTGACGCATTAGTTGGGGGTTTCAGCATAATGAAAGAGCCAGACAAAGTAAAAACTCAAATCGGTTATATGTCACAGAAGTTTTCGTTGTATAATGATCTCACAGTAGAAGAAAATATCCGATTCTTTGCAGGTGTATATGGATTGACAGGACAAAAATTTTCTGATAGAAAGAAATGGGTTTTGAAGGTCGCTAATCTTGAAGGAAAGGAAAAACTGTTAACTGGTTCTTTACCTGGTGGTATTAAACAAAGACTTGCACTTGGCACTGCAGTTATACACGAACCAAAAATCGTTTTTTTGGATGAGCCCACCAGCGGTGTTGATCCAATTTCAAGAAGAAATTTTTGGGATTTGATAAATGAGCTTTCAGCTTCAGGTATAACTGTTCTGGTAACAACTCATTACCTTGATGAAGCAGAATTCTGCAATGATATAATTCTGATAAATGCGGGACGGTTAATCGCTCAGGGAAATTCCAAAACATTAAAAACTGATTACATTAAAAACACAATACTTGAAATCGAATCAGATCGTGTGGTTGACAGTATGAGCATTCTTGAAAAAGAAAATTGGGTCGGCGAGACTTCCATATTTGGTAATTACATTCACATAATACTCAATGACAATTCAAAAACTGAAGCAGATGTCAGGGAAATTCTAACAAACAAAAATTCAATAAAAGTACACAGGATTGATAAGATAGTGCCAACGCTGGAAGATGTATTTATTCATTTGCTCGAAAAGGATAAAAAAAATGTTTCATAGAGCTTATGCAATCGCAAGGAAAGAAATCAGACAGTTGAAGCGTGATAAAGAAATGCTTTTTATCGTATTCTTTTTCCCGGTTGTGCTGCTGGCAATTTTCGGTTATGCTATCAACTTCGATGTCAAACATATTAAAATTGCAGTTTATGATCAGGATAAATCTGAATACACAAGAGAATATTTAAACGGATTGATAAGCTCAGAATATTTTAGCCTCATTACTTATATTGATAACGATGCTGAGATTAAAAAATTACTTGACGAAAAAATAGTTCAGGCAGTTATAGTTTTTCCAGATGATTTGTCGAAAAGGTTAAATAATAACGAAGAAGTAAAAGTCCAGTATCTGGTTGATGGAGTAGATGGAAACACAGCAAATGTAATCGTCAACTATGTAAATGCAGCAACATTCGGTTATTCAATAAAGTTGACAAAAGAATATCTGGCAGTAACAGGGAAGCAATCTTATATTCCGATAAATCTTGAACCAAGGTTTTGGTTCAATCCCGAACTCGAAAGCACTAAGTTTTTAATCCCTGGATTGATGGGAATGATATTAATTATAACAGCCGTGGTTTCCGTTTCATTATCAATAGTGAGAGAAAAGGAAAGAGGAACAATTGAACAGTTAAATGTATCGCCGCTTTCGTCTTTCGAATTGATTATCGGAAAAACAGCACCATATATCGTTATATCGCTGATCAATGCCACAATTGTATTACTTGCAGGTTACATTTTATTCGGAATCGTAATTAAGGGAGATATTTTTTTACTCCTGATCAGTACATTAATATTTTTATTCGCAGCTCTCGGACTCGGTATTTTCATTTCAAGTGTATCCGATTCACAGCAGGTCGCTTTTCAGGCAGCGAATATTACTTCTTTGCTGCCTTCTCTTATATTATCCGGATTTATTTTCCCGATTGAAAGTATGCCAACGATTATTCAATGGATTACAAATATTACTCCGGCAAAATTTTACATTGTAACATTAAGAGCAATTTTATTGAGAGGTGTCGGTATTTCAGCTTTCTGGGAACAGTTAATTTATATGTTGATCTTCGGCGTGATCTTTATTGCACTTGCTACTTTTGTTGACAGAAGAGCTAAGACAACATAAAGAGCAAGTTAATCACTTTATTAACAAGAGAATATTAAAATGAAAACGATTTATGAATTTGTTATAAAAGAACTTCTGCAATTTAAACGTGATAGAAAAATGCTGGCGGTTGTTTTTATGGCGCCAATACTACAATTAATATTGCTTGGTTATGCTGCTAATATGGATGTTGATGTTGTTCACACTACAATATTTGATCAGGATAGAACTGCTGCCAGCAGAAAATTTATTAAAAATTTTGATGAGTCCGGTTACTTTGCAATTGATTATTATGCGTCCAGCTATGCTGAAGTAACTGAACTTATTGATAAAGGTAAAACCCTTGTAGCAATTGTAATTCCTAACGACTTCGAAAAGAAATTATATAGACGAGAAACCGTTGCAATTCAAACATTATTCGAAGGATCTGATGGCAATAAGTCTTCAATTGCATTAGGATACATTCAGGGAATAACAAACCGTTATTCACAACTTATTGTAAACGAAACTAAAGATAAATATGGAATGAAACTTCCTCTGGCGGGTTCACTCGTCCCTGAAGTAAGAGTGTGGTATAATCCTGAGATGAAAACACAAAACTATATGGTTCCGGGAATTATGGGACTTATACTGATGATAACAACTTTATCGCTGATGTCAATGGCTGTAGTCAGGGAAAGAGAAATCGGAACACTCGAACAATTAATTGTTACACCGATAAAACCTTATCAGCTTATTCTTGGTAAGTTGATTCCTTTTACAATTATTGGTTTTGTCGTTATGATAATTGTAATGATAATAATGACGCAATGGTTTGGTATTGTTGTACGGGGGAGCAGATTATTTCTTCTGTTCACAGCATTATTATTTGTATTGTCAAATCTTGGGCTAGGCTTATTCTTGTCAACAGTTTCTAAAACACAAAACCAGGCAATGATGGCTTCTGTATTTGCATTGATGATGCCGATGATTTATTTGTCAGGATTTGCATTCCCGATTGAAAATATGCCTGAAGTAGTACAATACATAACTTATCTTATTCCTTTAAGATATTTTATTACAATACTTCGTGGTATCGTACTGAAAGGTATCGGGTTTACATCGTTATGGCTGGAAACTTTAATACTTTTCGGAATGGGAGCGGGGATTTTAATTTTAAGCTCATTAAGATTTAGTAAGAAAATTGAATAATATATCGAAAGGATAAATAAGATGAAAAATTATAAACCAAAATTCTGGCAAATTATTTTAACTTATGCGATTGTTCTCCTGCTGATGTTAATATTTTACTCATCTGATTCAAAAGCACAATCAAAAGAAGATTATAAAATTCTTGATTTGAAAACAGAAATCGGTGAAGGAAAAGATCAGGAAGTAAAAATTCTCTTTGAAGGTGAAAGAAGAAAAATTGCACAGCTAACTCTCAGGAATGGAAAACGTCTCGAATCTCACAGTGTTGAAGAACCAATAGTTATACAGTGTATTGCAGGCAGTGGTGAAGTGTTGATCCAAAATGATGAAGCTGAAAAAACAATTGAATTATTACCAGGAAAAACTTTAACTATTGAAGGCAGCGTGCTGCATGATGTAATTGCCAGACCTGAAGTATCTATTTTGCTGATACGGTTTCTCGATTTCAAAAATGAACCTAAAAATTAAGTCATCCAGATTCAATAAATATGAAACTCAAAAAGAAAAAATTAGCACAACTGCTTGAACAGCTTGAAGAAATAAAAGTTCAAGCTTCAGAATTTGAAAAAAAATATTCCAAAGAATTTGAAATGATTCATTCTGCAAATCTCACAAGTGCAAAGAATTTAATTCACTATCTCGCACTCCGGAATCAGGATATCCGGGAAATACAAAACACATTATGGCAGCTTGGAATATCACGTCTCGGAAGAGCCGAAAGCCACGTGATGGCAAGTATTATTTCTGTTCAGAATATCCTTAAAGGAATTTTAAACGAATTACCGGTCGAATCGGGAAAACCGGAAATCAGTTTTAAAAAAGGAAGAAAGATTTTAAAAACAAATACCTCTTCCCTGCTTGGTAAAAAACTTAAAGGCAGCAAAGTCAGAATTATGGTTACACTTTCCACCGAAGCTGCAGATGATTATAAACTGGTTAAAAAACTTTTTAATGCCGGAATGAACAGTGCAAGAATAAATTGTGCACACGATGATGCAATTGTATGGGAAAGAATGATTAAAAATATTAAAAAAGGAAAAAAGCAGACCGGCAGGAATTGCAAAATATGTATGGACCTTGGCGGACCAAAACTCAGAACCGGTTCAATGCGAAGTGGACCCAAAGTTATTCATCTTACTCCGGAAAGAGATCTTATCGGGAAAGTAACTTCACCTGCAGAAGCGTGGCTTATTGCTGAAGGAAGTATTCAACTTGAAAAAATCAGAATAGCTGACGAGGAAATTCTGATTCCATTGTCTGAAGAGTTTTTAAACTCGCTCAAACCAAAGGACGAAATTATATTCATTGATTCAAGAGATAAAGAAAGAAAGTTTATTGTCGATAAAAAGTTTAACGAAAGAAGATTAGTTCGCTGCTTTGAATCGGCTTACATTAAAACCGGAACAACTTTTACATTGAAAAATAAACGCAGCACAAACGGGATGATCGCAAATGTTGGTGATCTTCTGCCACTGGAAGAATCAATAATTTTGAAACAGGGAGATTGCTTAATTATTCACAGTGAGCCCGTTCCCGGTGAACCTGCAGAATTCAACATCGAAGGTGAATTATTAAAACCTGCACACATCTCCTGCACTTTGCCTGAAATTTTTAGCGATGTTAAACCGGGTGAAATAATAATTCTCGATGATGGAAAAATTGAAGGAGTAATTAAAAATGTTGAACAGGATAAAATCGAGGTCGAAATAACATACTCAAAAGAAGAAGGCTCAAAACTAAGAGCAGATAAAGGAATTAATTTTCCCGAAAGTAAACTCTCTGTAAATGGATTGACTGAAAAAGACAAAGAAGATCTGAAATTCATTGCTAAAAATTCCGATGTGGTTAACTGTTCGTTTGTGAACTCAGCGGAAGACGTAAAAATTATTCTTGATGAACTTAAAAACCTCGACGCAAAGGAGATTGGAATAATTCTGAAAATTGAGACACGAAAAGCATTTGAAAATTTACCCTCAATTTTGATTACCGCTATGCAGCATTATCCAGTTGGAGTGATGATTGCCCGCGGCGATCTTGCAATTGAATGCGGCTGGAAAGATCTTGCTAAAATTCAGGAAGAAATTTTATGGCTTTGCGAAGCTGCTCATCTTCCAATCATTTGGGCAACGCAGGTTCTTGAAACAATGGCAAAAAAGGGAAGACCATCGCGTGCAGAAATTACTGATGCAGCATTTGCAGGAAGAGCAGAATCAGTAATGCTTAATAAAGGTCCTTATATTTTTGAAGCAATACAAATTCTTGATGTGATTATAAGTTCGATGCAGGATTACCAGGATAAAAAAACTCCGTTGATGCCAAAGCTAAAATTGAAAAAATAAGAATATTGGAAGAAGAGATGACATCCTCTTAAAGATGTTTTCTCTAAATTAATTATGAAATTTTCTGATCCGATTACTGAAAATAAATTTTACGAAAAGCATTTTAATCAGGAAATAATGCAGTCGGAACTTCTGCGCGAGTATGTGCTTGGTGGAGTAATTCTTCTTTTTGCATCCGGTTCTTTTATCAATGTTTTTTTCTTCAGTACAAATTACGGCGATAAAATTCCAGAATTAGTCACTGCCTCTGCATGGATTTTAATTCTTTTTCTTTTTCTCGTTGTACGCTCATTTGCTGTAAGAAGAATTATAAAAAATCGAATGAAGAAGGGAAAAGAACTTCCCTACTATCTCAGATATGTTAATGCATTTTTGGAAACTTCTTTTCCAACCATCGGTTTATTAATTCTTTCGATATATTTTGATCCTGCCGCCGTACTCGTTTCGCCCATGCTGATGCTGTACTTTTTAATCATAATTATTTCAAGCCTTGAACTTGATCCAAGAATTAGTTTTTTTATAGGTGCAGTTGCTGCAATCGAATATCTTTTAATTGTTTTGTTTCTAATAAAGGATACTGAATATCACACGCATATTAATGTGCTTGGTTTGCCGATTGCATATTTCGTCAGTAGTGTGATTCTTTTTGTATCCGGTATTTTAGCAGGAATAGTTTCCATACAGATTATAAAAAAAGTGTTTAATACTTTTCAGGCAGTTGAAGAAAGAAATGAACTGGAGAAAATTTTTGGTCAGCAGGTATCGAAAGAAATTGTGGATGAATTCATAAAGAACAAAATGATAATTGAGAACCAGACGCGAACGGCTTGTATTATGTTTCTTGATATCCGCGGCTTTTCAAATTTTTCTGAAGGTAAAACTCCCGAAGAGATAAACAAATATCAGAACAGTACTCTCGGTTTTATGATTGAAATTGTAAATAAGCACAGTGGGATTGTGAACCAGATTCTCGGTGATGGTTTTATGGCAACTTTCGGCGCACCAATACAAAAAGAAAATTATTGCATAGATGCTGTTAACGCTTCTCTGGAAATTATTTCTTCACTGAAAATGAAAAATGAAAACAAAGAAATTCCGTTTACAAATGTGGGAATTGGTTTACACTCCGGTGAAGTGATAACCGGAAATGTTGGTACTGCCGATAGAAAACAATACTCAGTAATCGGAAACTCTGTGATAATGGCAGCTCGGCTTGAACAGTTAAATAAAGAATACAATACAAATATTTTAATTTCAAAAGAAGTACTTGACAAAATTTCAATTCAAAATATCAACGCTGTATTTCTGGGCTCTGTAAATGTAAAAGGAAGATCTGCACCTGTTGAAGTATATAAACTAGCTTAAATAAATTCCGCTTAAAATAAAATTCTTCTGTAAGTTAGCTTATAAAATTTTTCCAGTTATTCATGATTTTCATAACCTATGCCCAGAATAAAAATTGAACTTCCTCAAAAATTTATTTTCAAAACTGAATTAGCACTCCGCATAACAGATATTAACTATGGTGGTCATCTTGGAAATGATTCATTACTTTCTATAATTCATGAAGCAAGAGTTAGATTTCTCAATCATCTCGGATATTCTGAATCAAATTTAGAAGGAAACGGAATAATAATGATTGACGCAGCCATTCAATATAAATCGGAAGGATTTTACGGAGATTCATTAATCATCGAAATAGATGTTAACAGTTTTTCGGGGATAGGATGTGATTTTGTTTACCGCATTACAAACAAAAGTAACGGAAAAGTAATTGCTCTTGCCAAAACCGGAATAGTTTTCTTCAATTATGAAAAAAGAAAAACAGTTTCAGTGCCTTCAGAATTTGCATTGAAGATTGAGAGTTTAACTTGATTGATAACATTATTTTCACCGGAAATGTTATTGCTCCAGTATTCCTGCTGGTTGCGCTTGGCTACTTTGTAAAGAGAATTAATGTCATAAACGAAAATTTTGTTGAAGTGACTTCAAAGTTCGTTTATTCAGTTTCGCTGCCGGCACTTGTATTTATTAACATCGCTAGGATAGATTTAAGCGAAGCAATAGAATTTGACCAAATTATTTATGTATATGCTGCAACGCTGATCAGCTTTTTTCTAATATGGATTTTTTCAATTCCATTTATTAAAGACGGAAAAAACCTTAGTGTATTTGTTCAGGGTGCTTATCGAAGCAACTTTGCAATCGTTGGATTGGCAATTATCTCAAAACTATTCGGAGCTTATGCACTTGGTAAAGCAGCCATTGTTCTCGCTTTCATTTTACCGCTATATAATATTCTCGCTGTAATAATCTTAACTGTTCCGCTTCGTAAGGAAAGAAAGTTAGATATGAAATCAACGGCGTATGAAATTTTGTTTAATCCACTGATCATTGCCGTGATAGTAGGTTTGCCCTTCTCATATTATAAAATTGAATTGCCTTATTTCATAAATTTAACAATTGGTTTTTTATCAGAACTTGCTTTGCCGCTGGCATTAATTGGTATTGGTGGTTCATTAAATATTCAAAATATAAAAAAAGCTTCCGGGCTTGCGTTTACATCCTCCGCATTAAAAATAACTGTCGTGCCTTTAATCTTAACTCTTGGCGCATACCATTTTGGTTTCAGAGGATTGGATTTGGGGATTATGTTTATCTTGTTTGCTTCTCCGACTGCAATAGTAAGCTTTATTATGGCAGAAGCGATGGGTGCAAACGGCAAGCTTGCAGGAAATATTGTGTTGATCAGTACTGTTGCATCGGTTATTACAATTGCATTCGGGATAGTAATTCTGAAGGAACTTTCATTAATTTGAAATTAAAATCCGGTTATGTTTTCAATGGCTAAAAAAATAAGTGATGAGGCAGTAAAAAAACGTACAGGTAAAAACTGGAAGGAATGGTTTTCGGTTTTAAATAAAGCCGGTGCAAAGAAAATGGAACATAAAGAGATAGCTTTATTGCTTTCTGAAAAATATCATGTGTCCGATTGGTGGTCACAGATGGTTACAGTACAATATGAACAGGATATTAAAGGAAGGAAAAAGCATGAAACTTCAACCGGATTTCAGATTAGTAAAAGCAAAACATTTTTGTTTTCAGTATCCAAAATTTTCAGTGCTGTGCAATCTGCTTCTCAAAGAAAATTATGGTTGATGAATAACGATTTCAAAATTACTTCTTTAACAAAGAATAAATCTATCAGGGCGAAATGGGTTGACGGTTTCACAAATATTGAAATACAACTTTATGCTAAAGAGAAATTCAAAACTCAGCTTGTAGTACAGCACAACAAACTGACATCTGAAAAAGAAGCTGATAAAATGAAAATCTATTGGGAAAAGAAACTGTATAATCTTAACAATTATCTGAATAAAAAGTAGAGTATATAATGAAAGTATTATTAGATCTTTGCGTTGTTCCAATTGGCGTAGGTGTATCCGTTTCAGAATATATTGCTGCCTGTCAGCAAATTCTGAAGCAAGCAGGTCTGAAACACGAAATGCATATGTATGGTACCAACATCGAAGGTGATTGGGATAAAGTAATGACTGCCGTAAAGAAATGTCATGAAGTTGTCCATCAAATGGGCGCCCCAAGAATATCCAGTTCAATCAGACTGGGAACCCGAACTGATAAAAATCAAACTATGGAAGATAAAATAAAAAGTGTGATAGATAAACTTTAATAGTGTACCGTACTTTATCAATAAATTGCATTGATTAATTTCTATTATTAAAAGTAAATAGTTTCTTAACATTTATGGAGATTTAATGTACAAAATAGTTTTATTACGTCACGGAGAAAGTACATGGAATAAAGAGAATCGTTTTACCGGCTGGACGGACGTTGATCTCTCTGAAAAAGGTTTTCAGGAAGCAAAAAAAGCCGGACAAGTTTTAAAAGCTGAAGGTTATAAATTTGATATTGCTTATACATCTGTTCTGAAAAGAGCTATCCGGACTTTATGGATATCTCTTGATGAAATGGATTTAATGTGGATTCCTGTAATTCGTAACTGGCGATTAAATGAAAGACACTACGGTGCATTACAAGGATTGAACAAAGCTGAGACAGCACTAAAGTTTGGTGAAGACCAGGTAAAAATCTGGAGAAGAAGTTATGATATACAGCCACCTTTTTTAGATAAGAATGATGAAAGATATCCGGGTAAAGATCCGCGCTATGCTGATTTAACTGAAAATGAATTACCGTTAACTGAATGTTTGAAGGATACAGTTGCACGTTTCGTTCCTTATTGGGAAGGAACAATTACTAATTCAATCAAACAAGGAAAAAAAGTTTTAATCACAGCACACGGAAACAGTCTTCGCGCTTTAGTGAAATATCTGGACAATATCCCCGATAAAGAAATTGTCGAATTGAATATCCCGACAGGAATACCACTTGTTTATGAACTTGATAACAATCTGAAATCAATAAAAAGTTATTATCTTGGTAACCAGGAAGAAATTGCAAAAGCAGCAGCGGCTGTCGCAAACCAGGGAAAGTCCAAATAATTTTATCAGGCTTAATGTTCAGCAAAAAAGGAATTAACGTTGGGAATCTCAATTCATTATAAAGGAAAAATCAAAGACACTACTCTTGTATATTCTGTAGTTGATGAACTTAAAGATATCTCTGAAATAATGAATTGGAATTTTACTATAATAGATAATAACTGGGATAAGCCGTTGTCTGCTGAACTAACAACCCACGAAAACAGGACTGAAATTACAGGGCACATACCCCTGAAAGGAATTCTGATGAACTTGCATCCAAACTGTGAACCATTATCAGTTATGTTTGACAGAAATGGTAACTTACAATCAATTTACGGGATAATAGTAAATCAACAGGAAAATAATAAACCAGATAGTTATTATCTATCTGTGAAAACACAGTTTGCTCCTCCTGAGACTCACATTGCGATTGTTAAGTTGTTAAAATATCTGAAAAAAAAATATATCCAGGATCTGGAAGTATTGGATGAAGGAAGTTATTGGGAAACTGGTGACAAAGAACTTCTGACACAAAAAATTTCATTTATAAACAAGAAAATAGATCAGATTGAAGAAATTATTTTATCAACAAAAAATGATCTTTACTCTCTTAGCCCGGATGAAAGAATTTCATTTCTGGAAAAAATCCTTAGAGATAGATTAAAATAATTGCCTTATAATTAAGAGGAAAATGCTGATAGTGTGGCAATGTTAATTCATCTCATAAAATTAGCCTTGACTTTGTGATTTCCATTAACCATCTTTTTACAAGATTTTTAACAATTAATGCATTCGGGAGTTTCTTTTATGCTGAAAAAAATATTCTTCATCTCAGTATCCATTCTACTCTCTATCACATCAACAAATGCTCAAACAGTTTTCGGTAAATACGCCGGTGAATTTATGGCGATCGGTATCGGCGGAAGACCACTTGGAATGGGTGGAGCGTTTACGGGAATTGCTGATGACGTAACTTCGGGTTATTACAACCCTGCAGGATTAGCTAATATAAATTATCCTCAACTTTCCCTAATGCATTCGGAACAGTTTGGCAATCTTGTTAATTATGATTACGGCGCAGTTGCAATTCCTTTTCAGGAAGATATGAGTTTTGGATTAAGTGTAATGCGTCTTGCAGTTGATGGTATTCCCGATACCAGAAATGCATTGATTGACGGTCAAACCGGTCAGCTTATTACTGATATCAATAACATGTATGCTCGTCTTGATTACTCAAAGATTACTGAATTCAGCAATCAGGATTGGGCAGTCTATCTTTCATTTGCAAAAAGACAATGGAAAGATTTTTACTGGGGCGCAAATGTTAAAATAATCCGCAGAGATATTGCTGAATTTGGCGCAACCGGAATTGGATTTGACATTGGAGCGTTCTGGATGCCAATTGAAAATTTAAGCGTAGGTGGAAATCTTCAGGATGCAACAACTACTTTAGTTGCCTGGAGTACTGGAACTAATGAACTTATTTCTCCAACACTTAAATTAGGAAGTGCTTATAGAATTACTGAAATACTCGGCGGATATATTATGCCCGCTGTTGATATTGATGTTCGTTTTGAAAACCGACAATTTGCATCACAATTTAATGTTGGTCCTGTAAGTTTCGATGCTCATGCAGGTCTTGAGTGGAATATTAAAAATCTGGTTTATGTTCGAGGTGGTTACAGTGATGTAAAGCAATTTACGGTAGGTGCAGGAGTTAAACTGCCAAAGTTAAACATCGATTATTCATTCGCTCGTTTTAGCCAATCTGAATTAGACAGACTTCCTGACTCACACAGAATTTCACTCATTCTTACACTTGAAGAACCGAGATTTATGAGGGATGGTCTATAGACTACTTCTTCTCATTGATAACTGACGCCACTAATTCTTCAACAGTATCAACTAAACGTTTAGCTTTAATTGGTTTGGTCAGATAGATATCCGCACCAGCTTGTTCTGCTTTAATTTTATTCTCTGCAAAGATGTGAGCCGATAAACAAATAATTGGAAGATGAGCAGTCATTGTATTATTTCTGATTTCTTTGATCAATTCTACACCATCGTTGCCATCTTTTAAAGAAATATCCATAATCACGGCATCGTACTCATTCTCTTTCAACAATTTGTTCATTGATTTTTTAGTATCACAAAAATCTGTTTCAAATTTTTTTCTAAGAATAATTTCAAAAAATTTCTGATTCTCAACTTCGTCTTCAACGATTAATAAAACTGGTTTTCTGGATTTAGTTGTTGGGTTCATTTTTCAGCCTTTATTTCTTAAAGAATGAAGAGGAATTTGTGTCTGTTTAATCTACACTCAACAGATCACTGAAGTGCTCCATTCTCTGAGTTCCCCTGTTGGTAATTTGGTGGATAAGGACCCTCTGCCGGGACTTGCCTTGTATTGTTCATTATAAAAAAAATTGTAAGGATGACAAGTATAAGTACGGTCCAAATAGTACTTTTATGTTTAGCATAAAACTCGGGCTCACTTTTGTCTTCCCTTTTGATTGTTTGTTTGCCAATCGGATAATTAACTTTTGATTGTGAAGATTTATTTTTTCTTGACATTATAAGACAATTACATTAATCGAAGATATAGATATATTTTATTTTGTTTATAAAGATAACATGAAAATGGGTATCATCATTAATAAAATCAGAATAATTGTTTTAAGATTTTATTATCTTTAATCCATTACAATCGAATAAAAATGACAACCCTCAATATTCATAGCACACGAATAATTGGATTAAAACTTTATAGTTCGGTAGCAATTCGTGTAATTTTTACAATTGCTTCAACTTTAATTAATTTGGTAACGCCACACGTAATGAAAACTATTTAACCTTCACAATTTTGGATATTAGTCATAACTTAGATTTCAGGTCAGTTGATATACAGATTTTCGATAGATATAGCACCAATTAGGTGTAAAAGCCCTTTCATTTAATTGTAAATATTTCTGAGAAACATCATTTCATATAATGACTGAGAAGAAAATATCGTGAACATTCGATTTAATCCAAACCTTAACTAAATAATGTATTGGTATGATAATTGTTTTTAATTTAGAGCTTTTTTGATTAGTGGTTGAGTCAAATTTACTGAATGTGGAAAAAGATTTTGCATTTCATCTTTAACAATGAACTACAAATTTTACTGAATTTGATAATTAAATAATTTTCAAGATTAAATAGAGGACATAGATGCTTAACAGAAAAAAAAATTTGGATAATACCGGTCATACTTTAGTTGAACCACCGGTAAGAGCAGATGACGGATTAGAAGAAGAACTAGATAGTTTTACGAGAGCAGCGGTAACCAGAATAAGATTTAATACCATAATCAAGCCTGCAATAATCTCTGCGATTGCATTAGTAATTTCTTTCTTCATTGATGTTGCAAACGTCCCGATTTTAGGTGAAGTGACCTTTGATCTGGCACGTTCATTATTTCCAGGTTGGCAAGCTCCCATAGAAGCATTTGAGCCATATAGTTTCTGGTGGTTACCAGTAGCCGTTTACGCCCTCTTTATTTTTGTTGCCTATTTAGCATATAACAAACTTAAATTAGAAATTATCCGAACACCTGCCTCAGAAACAATCGACAGGATTATTGAATCTTCAACGAGTGTTGTCGATTCAATCTCTACTGCACTTCCTTTGATAGGTGCAGCAATTCTTCTTGTGAGCATCAAGCTTGGTGAAGAAGTGTTTCTTGGTCTTTCAGTACCCTTTGAAATAAAAGCTCTGATTATTTTGGCGATGGGAAAATTATTCCAGCCGGTTTTAGATCAGCTTGGTGTGGACTTCCAAAATGTCGTCAACCACGTAAAAGATATCAGAGATAAGTATTTTTCAAGAATACAGATTGAAAGCTCTAAGAGTCTGATTAAACAGTTTAACCAATCTGGAGTAGGTGGAGCAGCAGTTACAGTACAGGATCTGGAAAAATATAAATCACTCGTTACTGAATCTGCACGTTTAAGTGAAATAATGCATAAAAATTTTGCTTCAGTGAGTTCAATGGTGGAAAAGGTAAATTCAATGCAACTTATAACTACTGAAAAAATTCAACAGTTGAACACACTTGCAAATTCAATTACACAAGCTTCATCATCACTAACGGATGAAAAAACTCTTATTGGATTAAAGCATCTTGAAGCAATTGTAAAAAAGTAAAGGTATAAAGATGACCAGACGAGAACGTGATAGTAAATTTGTTATCTACCAGGTACTTTACATTTTTGTAATAACGGTACTTGCGCTCAAAGGAGCTGACCTTGATTTGAGAAGAGTTGCTCTTGAAGATGAGACGGTTAAGGTAAGTGTTCGTGATTCTTTGATTTCCGTACTCGATTCATTATATGCACTTGGCATTGACTTCTCAATTAAAATCGATCCGAATGTAATGGTTGAAAATGAAGAGATGAAAGAACAGATTGCAGCGATGAACCGGAAACTTGAAGCTGTTAAGGATTATATCCCTCCTCCAAAGGAAACAGATAAAATAAAAGAAGAACCAAAGGAAGAACAATTAAAAATGCAGCTTCCTATTTCACTTAAACAAACATTTATCCAGAACACCTGGAATACTGCAAAGAACAGTGGAACGGTACCTACAACTATTATAGATCCGCGCGACCGGAAAATAATTGCGACAATTCCTCCGGGTCAGGAAACTAAATTTGATTTAACCGATCAAACAGAAGTTATCGTGGCATTCGGAAGTCAGGAAGAACGCGTAAAAGTTGGACCAAATAAACCACCAGAGATAAAGATTGAGAGAGTGACCACTAAAATGAATGCTCAGGATATTTATGTTCAGGAATTGCAAAGGATAACTGCTTTCAATGTAACTATTGTTGATAGCCGACCAGATCAATTAAAAGTTAGTTACTCGGGTCCAATTTCCGTTTCTGGTCCTCAGACTGATGCAAATGGTAATAAAGTTTACAATGTATCGTTAAAACTTGCAGCAAATGAAAATCAGTATGACGACTGGATCGATAAAAACGAAGGTCTGAGGGAAGCAGATGGAAGATACAAGGCTAATTTCTTCTTTACTGTTGTAGATGACAGAACAAAGGACAGGGTTCAGGTTGGTGATTCATTCTTCTTTACAGATTTTGCTAAATAAATATCAGGTATAACAAAATGAAATTTCCGAAACTTGTTGTAATAACATTAATCTTAATTGTCTCAACAGCATCGTTCTTATTCTCGCAGGAAGAAGAAGAACAAATAAACTACTTCCAGATGGAACCGCTTGATGATAGTTTATTCATTCATATCCAGCAAGCCTTATTCATTGATCCACCGGACCCAAAAGCTGAAATTATTGCAGATTTAAGAGATGCAAATAATCAGACTATTTCAATCAAAGGATCGCTTTATCCATTTCTTGCTCTGTCGCCGGAAATTAGAGCACGTGTTATCACTTACCCATTCAAAATTAATCTTGAAGAAGATATTCATTACGGAAGTGTATTTTCAAGAGTGATCGAAAAAATAAAAATTAATAAAGTTCTTGATCCTCCATCCAAACAACAAATTTCTTCTACAATGTGGTACATAAATCCATTCTTTGAAATGTTCGGAGGAGAAAGACTTGGAATACCGATTAAGAAAGATATCGGGCTTTCATTTGGTTTGCTGACCAGGTATGAAGGACCTTTAAATACAAATTTTCTTGAAGCTAATTTTCACATACTTGGAGTTTATGGTGGTGTTTATACTAATGTCGATCCATTAGTAACATCTTTTAAAGATAATAATCATAATAACCTCATTTTCACAAACGGTTATCAGATTGGCTATGTTTTTCCATTTGGTAACTTTTTTGAAATTAGTTATCTCAGTTCTGTTGATGATTTCAGTGAAAGTCAGAAAACATCATTCCTCAATCCGGATAGAGGCGCTACGGTATTTAATAATGACAGCACTATTAGATATCAAGCATGGCTGGTTGATGATTCTTTCCTCAACTGGGAATTCAGATATCCTGTAAGATTACTTGGCGCTACTAAAGGAAGAGTTTATGCAGCAAGATATTTGAACGAATGGCATTTTGGATTTGATTTCAGAGAGATGTCACTTGCTGGCAGTACATTTGACTTTTTATTCGATGCGATGACGAGCAGTGAACACAGAAACCCCCAATATGTGATGACTCTTACAGTTCAGAAGGTTGCGGAAAGCTGGGCATTCAGTGCGTTTTCATTGGGCCCATCGTTAATACTTTCCAGACTTGAAGATGGCAGTTTTGGTGTTTATAAGATTTTCTTGAATATGCGATTTAAGATGGGTTCTTCGTTGTAGAATTTTTCTATACTCCGATTGTTTGCCCCGGTTTTTATTGCCGGGGTTTTTTATTTCTACAAATTTAACTGACCATTCTTTGTTAATTTACTATTATGAAAAATCAAATTATTCTTTGGCTGAGCAGTTTTGTAATTCTTTTCGTCATTGGATACATAAAAAACATTACAGATAAAGATTATCCTATGACAGGTACATTCGGTATTGAAGGTTATAAAGTTTCTTATAAACTCGATAAAGTTTCGTACAATAAATCAACTTACCGGAACATTATCATCAGCGATATTAAAGGTGTAACCGGAAAATTTATTTGGCTTCAGGATGATAAGAAATACGAAATGAATATGAACGAAACTGAACGTGGACTGGTTATAGAAATTCCTGTACTAAAAGCGGGTAAGCAGATAAAGTACAAGGTTGTGTTATCTTACAAAAATAAAACTTATGAGATACCTGAATCTGGATATGTTACTTTAACTTTTTGGGGCAATATTCCTTCATCTGTTGAAACACTTTATTTTATCCTGCTGTATTGCGGAATATTAATATCACTTCGGGGAGCGCTGGAATTATTCAATCAGAATAAAAATCTAAAGAAGTATATTATAATAACCTGTTCACTTTTTATATCTCTTACAATTATTATTAATCCTCTTTATAATAGTTATAAACTTGGTGCTCTAAACCATTATGTTCCTAAAGTAACTGATTTGCTGGAAACATCAATGTTAATACTTTCACTTGTGTGGATAGTGGGTGCAGTTTTAATTTTTAACAGAAAGTTTACCAAAACAATTACTATGCTTATGACTACAGCTACAATAATTATTTTTTTTCTGCTTTGATATATTAATCGTTCAGAATTGAAATTATTTCAGAATGAATTTGGAGCGATGCTGCAACAGCACTCTTCCCTTTTATAGGATCATTTCCCTGATAATCAGTAATAATTCCTCCAGCACCTTTTATAATTGGAATCAGTGGAAGCAAGTCCCATTGTGCCATAACCGGATCAATCATTATATCAGCATAACCGGTAGCCAAAAGATAATAACCGTAACAATCTCCCCAATTACGGTAAAGTTTAATTTTTTTTATTAGTTCGTCAAACCTGCTTCTGTCTTGATACTTTTCAATATTCAAATGATCTGTTGTAAGTAAGACTGCTTCACTTAAGTTGACACAGTTTCTAACGGTTGTACTAACTCCATTGATCGTTGTTATAGAATTATCCCCAATTAAAAAATCATTTAGTATTGGATGATTATAAACTCCGAGTATTGGCTGATCATTTTTTAGAAGTCCTATTAAAGTACCAAAACTATATGCACCGCAAATAAAGCTTTTTGTACCGTCAATCGGGTCGAGAATCCATTTGTAATCAGCATCTTTGTTCGTTTCACCAAATTCTTCGCCAATTATGCCGTGTTCCGGAAAATATTTTATTATCATTTCCCTCATTGCTTCTTCAGCTTTTTTATCAGCGATAGTTACCGGAGTGTTATCTGCTTTCGATTCGGCTGCGATTCCCGTTCTGAAATAATGTTTAATAATTCCAGCACTTACAGATGCAAGATCAGAGCAAAATTTTTTTAATTCGTTGAGTTCACTCATAGCGTATTAGATTTTCATTAAAGATGAATGGAAAATTAACTAAAAATCCTTTGTGCAAAGAGATAACAATAATTATATTTACAGCCCAAAATAAAAAACCGAAGAGTTGGCAGAGTCCCCGCATTTTGCGGGGTAAAGGTTGTTTATCCCGCTTTGCGAGAAATGTGGCGGTCTTAATATGTTTTACGTTTACATATTGAAAAGCCTAAAAGTTGATCGGTATTATATTGGTCAGACTAAGGATTTAGAAAGAAGATTGACAGAGCATAATTCTTGTAAAACTAGATCTACAAAGGCTTATGTTCCTTGGAAAATTGTTTATTGTGAAAAATTCCTGACAAAGATTGAGGCTTATCAAAGAGAAATGGAAATTAAAAGTTATAAGTCTGGAATTAAGTTCAAAGAATTATTTAATCGGAGAGTTGGCAGAGTCCCCGCATTTTGCGGGGTAAAGGTTGTTTATCCCGCTTTGCGGGAAATGTGGCGGTCTTAATATGTTTTACGTTTACATATTGAAAAGCCTAAAAGTTGATCGGTATTATATTGGTCATACTAAGGATTTAGAAAGAAGATTGACAGAGCATAATTCTTGTAAAACCAGATCTACAAAAGCTTATGTTCCTTGGAAAATTGTTTATTGTGAAAAATTCCTGACAAAGATTGAGGCTTATCAAAGAGAAATGGAAATTAAAAGTTATAAGTCTGGAATTAAGTTCAAGGAATTATTTAATCGGAGAGTTGGCAGAGTCCCCGCATTTTGCGGGGTAAAGGTTGTTTATCCCGCTTTGCGGGAAATGTGGCGGTCTTAATATGTTTTACGTTTACATATTGAAAAGCCTAAAAGTTGATCGGTATTATATTGGTCATACTAAGGATTTAGAAAGAAGATTGACAGAGCATAATTCTTGTAAAACCAGATCTACAAAAGCTTATGTTCCTTGGAAAATTGTTTATTGTGAAAAATTCCTGACAAAGATTGAGGCTTATCAAAGAGAAATGGAAATTAAAAGTTATAAGTCTGGAATTAAGTTCAAGGAATTATTTAATCGGAGAGTTGGCAGAGTGGTTGAATGCGGCGGTCTTGAAAACCGTTAAGGATGCAAGTCCTTCCGGGGTTCGAATCCCTGACTCTCCGCAAATATTTTTTTTGAGATGAAACTATCCGGCTATAAAAGTTTCTAAATTATAGCGGTTCAGTAGAGAAATTAATTTATTGAATCTATTTCTTATCCTCCCAACGCATTACCTTTTCCGGATCAAACTGAACTAAGCCAATTGCTCTGCCTTTTTTTCGAATCATAGTTGGTATTGAAAGAAGAGCTTCATCTGAATTATTTGCTTCGATCATTGCGTATCCGGTATGATCGCCTGATTTGCATCCCCACCAAAAATGGGTCAGATAACCGATAGCTAAAGTTTGTTTTATTACCGCTGTACATTCCTCGTGAGTGTGCGGTGAGATGATCATAAATTTTTGCATAGTTTACTCCTGAAATTAAAAATGAACATAAAAAAATATTAAAAACTGATCACATCTGATCGAGATATTTTCGAACGAATCGTATCGCCATCGCACCTTCTCCAACAGCAGATGAAATCCCTGTGAATGCCGTTGATCTCACATCTCCACAAGCAAATATTCCGGGAATATTAGTTTCCGGTAAAAACGGATTTCTCTCTAATTTCCAAAAAGTATTATATGATTTTTCTTTCATCAAATCACTTCCGGTAATGATAAATCCTTTTGCATCTTTTAGTATAGTACTATTCAACCAGGATGTACCGGGTTTTGCACCAATATAAATAAATAGTGCTTTGGCAGGAACAGATTTTTCTTCACCGGTATTTGAATCACGAAAAGTTATTTTTTCTAAAACTTTATCGCCATCGACGGATATAACTTCAGTACTTGTATGGATTTTTATGTTTGAGGTTTTGGCAATGTTTTCGATTAAATAATTTGCTGCTGTTTTTTTTATTGAATCACGCCTGATTATTATATTAACTTCTTTTGCGAACTTACAAATATGCATTGCTGCCTGACAGGCTGAGTTTCCACCTCCTACGATATAAATAATTTCATCTCTGCAAGCATGTGCTTCTACAGATGCTGAACCGTAATACACACCTGCACCGGTGAACTTTTCGATTCCAGTAATTTCAAGTTTGGTATATTCAACTCCAGTTGCTACAATAACGGCTTTACTGTGCACCTCGGTGCCATCAGTCATCTCGGTAATTTTATAACCATCGTGAACCCGAATGTTCCTTACTATCTTGGGTGTTAATATTTCAGTACCAAAACGGAGAGTTTGAGAAATCGCTCTGCGTGTTAGATCAGCTCCTGATAATCCTTTAGGAAAACCCAGATAGTTTTCTATACGTGCACTACTGCTTGCCTGTCCACCCGGATTGCTTTTTTCAACCAAAATCGTTTTCAATCCTTCGCAAGAACCATATACAGAGGCTGCAAGTCCTGCAGGTCCGCCTCCAATAATCAGGACATCATACATTTTTAGAGATGCAGTTTGCTGAAGTCCGATTTTTTGAGCCAGATCAGTTAAAGAAGGATCTTTTATCCACGTTCCATCTTTTAAAATAATTAACGGCAGATCATCAAGGTTTAAATTAGCACTAACGAGATATTTTTCTGCTTCGGAATCATTTTCAACATCCATCCATCTGTATGGAATCAGATTACCGGAAAGAAATTCTTTTAGTTGATGGGATTTTGGTGACCATTGAAAACCAATAATGCGAATACCTTCATGGTCTGGTTTATATTGAGCCTGCCAATCGTCCAATAAGTCATCAACAATTGGATAAAGTTTTTCATCAGGCGGATTCCATGGTTTCAATAAATAATAATCAAGCTTCAGGTTATTGATAGATCTTATCGCAACATCAATATCAGAATAAGCTGTCAGCAAAACTGATTTAGCTTCGGAATACAGCTCCTTTGATTTTTCTAAAAATATTATCCCTTCCATCTCAGGCATACGCTGGTCAGAAATGATTAATGCAACAGTTTCATTTTTTAGTTTAAGTTCTTTAATCAGCTCAATAGCTTCATTAGCTGAATCAGTTGCGCTTATACGGTAGTCAGTTTGATACTTTTTACGGATATCACGCTGAATTGCTCGAAGCACGTGCTCATCATCATCAACAATTAATATAAATGGCAGTTTCATTTTTAATAATATTTCGTTAGGAAAGTGGAAGACATATATGAAATTCTGTTTTACCGGGATATGAACGAACCTTTATCTCACCATTATGTCTTTTGATTATTCTCTGAACTATATCAAGACCTAATCCAGTTCCCTCTCCAACTTTCTTTGTTGTAAAGAACGGATCAAAAATTCTTGAAATTAATTCTGCAGGAATTCCAGCACCATTATCAATAATGTTTACGTACACATTTTTTTGATCACACTTAGTTTCAACAGTAAGCTCACCGCCTTTATCCATAGCGTAAATTGCATTATCAATAATATTAGTCCATACCTGGTTTAGTTCACCAACGTATGCCGGAAGCGGAGCAATATCACTGCAAAAAGATTTGTTAACTAAAATATTTTTTTCACGAAGTTTATAGCCAAGAAGCGTCAGAGTGTTTTCAATATCCTGATGAAGATCAGTCGGTTGTTTTTCATTTGTTCTGTCCATATGAACATGACTTTTTATCGCTCCAACCAGATTCGAAATACGTGCTGAAGCTTCAGCCAGATCTTTAATGATTCTTTTAGAGCTAAGTAAATTTTCTATCCACAACAAAATCTGAATTAATTCTTCTTTCGGAATATTATTGGAAAAGTTTTCGAGATCCTCGGAAGAGAAGCCAGACTCCGTGAATGTATCGACTACTTGCTGGTCAGCCGGAAAGCTTTTCTCCTGAAGCCATTGCATCAGTTCATCTTCCTTATTTATTCTCTGAACAGCACTGAGTTTATTCCTTGGCATGCTTGATTTTTCTTCAATTTTCATTCTCAAATAATTAATATGATCAGCGTCAATCTTTTGTTTGATCATTTTTTCGGTTAATTCAATATTCAGAAACAATCTGTTCGTCAGATCAAAGGAAATCCTGTTGATTGCAGATGCTGGATTATTCAATTCGTGAGCGATGCCTGCTGCAAGGTTTCCTAATGCGCTTACTTTTTCCTGCTGCATTTGTGTAGATGCAAAAAACCTCGCCCGTTCGGTCATATAACCAATAAGCCGTTGAATAAACTCAGGGTTGAGTCGTTCAAGTTCCTGAAAATATTTTTTGTGTATCTTTATTCCACGAATCTTTCCAACCGATATTGAATTTCCCGGAGAGACTTTCATTCTTGAATAAGGTAACAATCCGGAAACTCCACCTGTTACTTCATCATTAGTAAAATGATAATAATAAACTAATCGTCCGTTTACATTCAGATAAAAATCAACCTTTCCTTCAATGAGAATGTACATCCATTCAGCAGGATCACCTGTTTTTGCAATTATATCACCATCTTCATATTCAATCGGTTCCGAATGATCAGTTATCCAACGAAGATGTTCCTCGGGAAGATCTTTCAGGGCAATAACTTTTTTTAATTCTTCAATAGTAATTTGTTTCAAATTATTCGGCAGTATTAATTTTTTAGGAGTAACTTATCTAAGGCGAGAAACAATAGTTAGTTGTTCAGGTAATAACAATTAATTGACCGCAGGAAGATTGTTATAAAATTGATTACAAGTCAAGAGATATATTCAACTAATCCCAAAAAAATAATTATTTAAAAATCCGATAATATTTAAAGGTCAACAATAGTCAATTAAAAACAGAAGTCCGGTGTAACTCTTTGATTGTATTGGAATGTATTGAATTGCAGCCGAAATATTTTATTTATCATTAATTAGTAATAGTGATTTTTCCGAAATTCAGCTATTGTTCATTTGCTTTAAAAGTTTTTGCTTCATTTCCCAGATATTTTTTGAAATTGAAACCTGGTAGTAATGTGGATTGATCAATCTCTTAACTCCAAAATCCAGAAGACTCAAATCTTTTTCCCTCAAAGTCCTGATTTCCTGCAGTGTTGGGAAATCATTATTTATTTTTCCGTCATTAATTATTTCAATCAATAACGGATCAAGTTTCAAAATATCTTTTTGTGAAATTTCCCTCCGTTCTTTATCATCCAATGCATTAATCAAAGTCAGATTTTCGTACAAGTGTGGTTTTTCATCCTCTGAACAAATCAAATCTGCAGTAGCCTTACCAGATTTTTCAATTATTCTCCAAACTTGTTTTTCTCCCGGCAGTGTCATTTTCTTTGCAGTCTCGGATATCTTCAGTGTTGGAAACCATTCTCCATTATTTTTTACAGCAGCGATTTTATAAACACCACTCAAAGCAGAATCACCCGATGATGTAATCAGATTTGTTCCTACTCCAAATATCAGCCTTCTAATGATTTTATCCGGATCTAATCCGTACGATTGCGATTCTTTCTTAATCTGTGAAAGTATCTGCCAGATTCTTAATTCATCAAGTTCATTTGATAAAATAATTTTAGTTTCAGGGAACCCGGCTTTATCCAATTCAACAGCACATTTAATTGTCAGATATGCCAGATCACCAGAATCCAACCTGATACCCGCGGGTTTGTGACCGAGTCGTTTAAGTTTTTCAAAAACTTTTATTGCATTCGGTAAACCACTGTTCAACGTATCAATCGTATCAACTAATAAAACACAATCGTCAGGATATAATTCTGCAAAAGATTCAAATGCATCCAGTTCGGTTTTTCCCAGCGCGAGAAACATTTGAACCATGCTGTGTGCGTGAGTTCCTTTAGCGGGCAGACCAAGTAAATTTGAGATACCAACATTTGATGTAAAATCAGCACCACCAATTAATGCTGCTCTTGTTCCAGCATTTGCACCACGATCTTGAGCTCTCCTCGCACCGAATTCAAGTATGGGTTGTCCTTTTACAATTTCTTTTATCCTTGATGCTTTCGTAGCAATTAGTATTTGATAATTAATTTGATTCAGCAGCGAAGTTTCGAGAAGTTGTGCAATTGCCAATGAGCCGGTGACTATCGTAATAGGAACATTTGGATGAATTACTCTTCCTTCAGGAATTGATTTAAGATTTATTTGAAGAAGGTTTCCGTTTATCATCAGCCATTTTAAAAAATCATCTTCAAAAAGTCTTTTATTTCCTGTGGATTTACATTCTTTCAAATATTGAATATCTAGTTCAGTGACGTGAGTATTTTCCAGCCAGTCAACAAACCATTCAAGCCCCGCACTTACACAATAACCTGCTTTATGAGATCCGTAATCGGGATATTTTCTGAAAAAATGTTCAAACTGAACGGATTGTTCGTGAATACCAAGTTTGAAGTATAATTGTGTCATCACCAATTCATAGTGATCTATAAACAGGAATCCTTCTGTAACTGTCTGATTGAATTTTTTTAACATTATCTTTCTTTTATTTTAATCACATATATTATGTTATAGGTAGAATGAAAATAATAATTTAATTTGAATTTGTCATGAATAAACTTCATTCTACTTCAAGTTATTAAAATTGAAATCTATTTGGAGAAATTTATGATTTACAAATTTTTACCACTACAGAGTGTGGCTGTTCCGGAGTTGAAGTTTGAAAATAAAGTATCACTGGATTCCGATAGTACTGCATTAATAATTGTAGATATGCAGAATGATTTTGTACGTGAAGATGGGAGCCTTTTCGTACCGGCAGCAAAGGAGACGATAGGTAATATCCATAATCTTTTATCAGAAGCAAGAAAACAAAATGTTAAAGTTGTTTACACACAGGACACACATCTTGATGGCGATAAAGAATGGGAAATCTGGCCCAGGCATTGTAAAAAAGGTTCATCCGGCTGGCAAATTATTAATGAGTTGAAACCAGCTGATCATGATCTGATCATAGAAAAAAACAGATATGACGGTTTTTACGAAACTCCGCTTGAACATTATCTGAGTCATATATGGAATATTAAGAATCTTGTGATAACCGGAACTGTTAGTAACATCTGTGTTGCGCATACAGCAGCTTCTGCAGGATTGAGATGGTATAATTTAGTAATTCCGGCTGATGGAATTTCTTCACTTACCGAATTTGATCATGTGATGACCTTACGTCAAGTATCAACTTTATACTCAGGAAAAATTGTTCAAAATTGTAACGACATAACTTTTACAATCTGAAAAAAAATAATTACAGTTCAGACCATGTCATTTTAAGTGCTGAAGCAGTTTGTGGACCGACTATTCCATCATCTGCATTTGGTCCAAATGATGAAGTCTGAAAATTAAGAACAGCGCGAAGTGTTCGTTCTCCGAAATCACCGTCTAGATTTCCTTCGTAAAAAGATTTGTTCTGTAATGCTTTCTGTAATTTTTTTACAAGATCGCCTTGAGAACCAAAGCGTAACCTGGCAGAAACTTTTTCAGTGCCTGCGGATATAACTCTAAATGCTTCACGTCCATCGAGTAAAATATAACCAAAACTTTTTTGTGAAATGTCGTATGCATTTTTCTTGAAAATTTTCCATGCACCGGTTGCTGTTTGTGAACCACGTTTTTGACATTGCGGATATCCAACTAAAACCTGGCAGCCTGCACTTGCATAGTTTGTGGAATTAATTCCCATACACCAGCCGGAATGAATATTGTCATTCGGATTTTCATATTCAACCCTGTCATCATTATCAAAATCAATATCATCGCTTGTCCTTTGAATTGGATGAGAACTTACCTGACGAAATGCGTCGTGACCTGTTGGGCTTCCGGCTTTATGAACTCCTTTTCTATAATCGGAATAATATCCTGTCATCAATTGATTTGCACCTTGTCCACTTTTAATAACTGATTTGCTTACATAATCACGATGCGGTACAGTACTTCCCGGAAAGATCGCGACCTTCTCATCTTCCGGAAGCCACTGACCAAGTGTGCATCGTGGATTTAAATAATTAATATCAACAAGAACAAGTTGATGACTTTTTTTGAAATTGTAATCTTCAACATCCACAGGTAAAGCACCACGCAAACCAAAGAAGATCATTTCTTTTTTTCTAACTTCAAACTGGTTGACCTCACAAATCCTTCGAAGAATTTTATCGGTTAATTGAAATTCCATATTTAATTACCTCCATTATGATTTTTTTTATCGCTTGTAACAGCAAATAGCCAACTCTTCATTTGTAATTACAACAAAATCGGAACGACCTGAAGTCCATGCACCTGAATCTATAAAAATATGTTTGCCATTATTCACATTAGTATTAATGTATGGATGATGAGTATGCCCGATGACAGTAATTTTTGCGTCTTTCATTTCAGAATTTTTTTTCATTCTTTCAGAATAATATTTCAAGCAGTGACCATAATCTTTTATGTAATCTTTTTCGGATGGATAATCATAAACAGGATCTTTGCCTGATGGAACACCCCACGAATAAAATTCATCTTTCTGAATAACATTAGCAGCTACCAATAAGTTTGCAAAAAAATCATTTATTTCCCTGATTGTCAAGAACACGAATTGACCTGCTTCCCAAAGTGCTGCATTCGGATTTGAAAAATCTTTCCAACTGTCAGGAGTAAATCCATGCTCAATATAAACTTTACCTTCAAGTGCAGCAAAACGGAAACCGGGAAAATGACGAAGTTCAAAATCATGATTGCCATAAAGGAAGTGAGTCCGCAATATGTTCATTGAGTTAACTATCTGATCATAACTTGAATGAGACATTCTGATCTCAACAGCAGTTGCATTTGGTCCGTGCAAACCGGGAAATCTTTGTTCATACAAATCACCAAGCTGATAAATTCTTAATGTCTGATCTTCAAGTTCCATTTCTTCTTTTAGAGTACTCAGATGATTTAAGAACTTGATCATTGCCTCAGCCCCATATTTAAAATTATCCAGATGGGAATTATAGATATACATATGCATATCAGGAATTATCACGAGCATATCACATTTACTCAGAACTGGCTGCCAGCTTTCCGGAATTGGGTATGGACTTCCATCATTAGAAATGATTTTTATTTTTTTGTTCCCTTTGATAAAATCTTTTTTAATCTTCATTGTTTACTTCTCTCCAGTTAAATGATGTAACGGGATCATTATTAAATTCTAAAAGTTCAATTGGATACAACTCATAATTTGTATCACCAAGCTTAAATGACTTCGCATTGCTGAGGATTTCTATATTATACCAGTATAATACTTCTCTCCATGGATGATCATTGTAGCGGATTTCAGCAAACAAACTTGTATCTGTTGGTATTTGAGGAAGCGAATCTCTCACCGTTAATACAGTTGACTTGTTCAGATAATTAATCACTGAACAATAAACTGAATCATTATAGAAAACGCAAAGGGTATCCCGTTGAGAAATATCCATCGCATAAAAATTTGGTCTTTGATACCAAACATAAAGTTCACCACCGGATGTTTGATATTTATCCAGAAAAATTCCGATATTCGGATCGACATAATTTCTGCTCCAACCTTCTTCTTCCATTAGTCTTTGCTTACTTCCGAGACTTGCAACCGGAATTTTTACTTCCATCATTCCTTCAGAATAATTTTTAAATAACTGATTGACAACAAAGTAAGGCATACCTGATGTGAGTTTTCCATTCGACAAACTATCCTGAAGTGAAACTGAGTGTACAGTTTGATTGAACATTTCAAAATCCGGTTCCTGCAATGCCGGATAATGCGAACAACCAATTTGAATAAGCAGAAATATTGAAATAAAAAGTAAATGGAATTTCCTCATCTTGTTTCTCCAGTAAAAAAATAATTAAATTAATTTTCAAACAATTTCAATTTCACTATTCGCTTTTATGTTTACTGAATCGCCACCTGAAACTGTTTTCCATTTTCCGGGACCAGTAAACCTAACCTGAACTTTTCCCCAGCCCGAAGGAATTTTCCAGATAAAGTTTTCATCTTTCTTTAATATTTGTTTTGCATAAGCACTCCATTTGAGCCAATCGTTCGGATGATAAAACCACAATTCAACTTGTTTGCCAAATGAATTTTTAAATCTAATTTCATTAACTGTTGAAGTATCACCAATTTTGAATGTACTTGAAATTCCTGTATAAGATTTGATCTTTCCTGCACCGTCACGAGAATCGCCGAAATGACAAATCCTGTATTCACCGGATTTAATATCTGCCGGGATATTCCAGGTGATTGTAATTTTTGAATTAGCAATAAAATCTCTCTTCCACTCATAGATTGTGCAGACATCATTATCATTATAAATAGTTACCCAGTTCTCACCGTCCTTTTTCTGAACTTCCAGAAATGTGGATTGAGTTCTTAAATTATTTTTTGGATGAGCACCCCAGAAAATAACTTTCACTGTTGATCCGGGTTTGTAAGATGAGTCAGCATCAGTCTGCGTACTTCCGAATGGAATCCACGGCATCGGTTGTGTATCTGTAACAACTCCTGTTTGAAGAGTTGTTTGTTCTGAAGATAAATCTCTCGGAGTTGGTCCGCCCGAAATATTTTTTCCATTTTTTAATGCAGTTGCAAGTTTTCCAAATTCCTGCTGCAACGCCATCAAAGTATGAGGACCAAAGTGAGTTGAAGCGCCTTCATATTGCTGAGTATCATACTCTTCTTTAGTTGTAACATAACCGGAATAAGTATTTGCATAAGTAGCTAAAACAACATTATCAATTCCGGAATTTTTCAGTATTTCAAGAACTGATTTTCGTAATCTTCTTCCGGACATTGTTGTTAATTCAAAAGAAGTTCCGAGCAAAACTAAATTTCCAATGCGAAGTATTTGTAAAGGTAAAACTTCAGGAGATAATGGATAGGGTTCAGCCAAACCTTGCGCAAAAACTATTGGTTTCGGAAAATGTCCTTTTTTCATTTCATCTTCTAAAATTCCCGGTACTTTGAAACCTGTAAGTAAACCTGATAAAAGATTTATTGCTTCGAGAATAATATTTTTTTGTCCGGTTGGATAATCACCTGTGGTTGTAGCCGCAATTCCTTCGACAATTCCGAATTCTGATTTGCTGTCTTCAGTGCTTCCTGCAAACATTGACGCACCAAGTGCAGCAGGATAGGTTTTATTATTGGTTCCTTCAATTTGAACTTTTGAAAAATCTACGTGAGTATGTCTGTAATCTATTTCTCCGGTTATCTCTTTGTTTGCTGAATTGTAAAGTTCTTTTGCTTTGTCGAATTGTTTTTCGCCAAACTCTTTCATACGCGCAAAATCATGAACAAGATCCGGTACTCCATATTTTACATTTCCTGAAACATCGCCGCAATTTGAATTAGCAAATGCTGCAATGAAAGTTTCTTTATCGTGAATGTTTGTTCTTCTTTCTTTTTCAAAAAGATAAGAAGCGTAACCCTTGTTATCACCGGTAATAAGTTTGTTTTTATTTCCACGATTTGTTGGATGAATAGCAAACCAATTAATACAGCCAATTTCCCTTCCATTATTCTTAACAAATTTTAGCAGAAGCATTTCCTTATCTGTATTTGATATATCGTGATTTTCCTTCCATTCAAGATTGTTTTCAAAAGCGGTTCGTGAACGATTGTATCCACAATCTTCAACATCCCCGTTACTAAAGAATATTTTTCCCGGCGCTAAATTTTCATGAGCTTTTTTAATCGCCTGAACCATTCCATTTACAATACATTCAAAATTTTGTTTATCAAATCCAAGAATTGATAAATTAAAAAGTGCATAATGTGAATAACCACCCGGACCTGAATGCGTGTGCGTTCCGCTTAACAAAACATTTTCGATTGTATAGAGATCATTTCCATAAATTGTCTTCAATCTTTTAACAACTTCCATTTTAACTGCTTGTGTGCAGGACCAGATATCAGCTGATAATATCACAACACGTTTGTTCGAGTTTTGATCACAAACAATGAATGCTCTTGCAAAAAGTCTGGAATGAATTCCTTCCGTTTTTTGTCCGATGCTTGCCATTCCCATCATTCCAAGTTCGGCTGCAGGACCGGTTACATCATAAATTCCTGTACCTAATAAAAAATCATTTGGCATTATTCTCTCCCAAATTAAAAATTCAAATTATTTTTTTCAGATTATATGTTCAAGATTACGTTGACTGTCTGACCAGGGTTCAACTTCAGGTTCAAGATTGAAAATCCATGGATTATACGGTGGAATTTCTGTGTTCTCTTTATTTAACTTTCTCAGAATTGCACTTTGATGAATAACTGGTTTCTGATGAGTTTGTGGATTCCATGTTCTGGTTGCTTTTCTGAAAAGGAAACCGGGAAATCCTTTTCTTGAATCGTGCATAAATCCATTTGCATCAGGGTGAGTTTTAACTTTGTGCTTGGGATAAATTTTTAGTCCGTGCTGTTTTGCTTCTTCAATCATCCAGATTAATGGAATATCAGATAAATCCTGTTCTTTATAACCTCCGCCTACATCAGTATGCATTCCACTGAACCAAACTTGTTTCATTGTTTGGTAAGATTTTATTTCTTTATCCCAGATTTTCGGATGGAATGTTAAACGTTCATCATCAATTGCGAGAGCTTGTCGTGCGTGTTCAACACTTTCACTTAATGTCAGGTTGTGATATTTATGTCTGAAGAAAGGAAACCAATCGACAAGCGTACTTAAACTTTTAATCGGCAAGCCAAGAGCATCAACAGTATCCCAGACACCAAGAAATTTTATTTTTGTCCACTGGTTATGATGTTTTGCAACAAAATCGTCTGCTGTTTTTTTTCGTTCAACACTATCCTCAATTTTATAAATCTTGTAAGCTTTTTTAATTAATTCCGGTCTTGATTTAGGGAGAATCCCAAAAAGATGAATGAATGCAGACAAGCTTCGAACAGTTGTTGCACCGCGACTGAAACCAAAAAGAAAAATATTATCCTGAGCTTTATAGTTATCAAAAATAAATTGATAACATTCATAAATATTCTGGGAAATTCCCATTCCACTAATATTGCCGGTGATTTTTCTAAAACCTGTTCCGAGTCCCCTATCGTAGAAAGTAATTTGATTATCTGTTCTGTCTTCCAGCAAATTGAACAGTTTGTAAACGTTGGTATTGTTCCCCTCTCCTCCTTCCTGACCTGTTCCGTCAGAAAGAACGATGATATTTTTGGGCATCAAGCTCTCCTTAGTTTGTTATGTCAAAAATACAAAGACACTTTCGCTTTATGAATATAGGAAAAAATATGAAATAATCTTTGTCGGTTTCGATTATCTCAAAGTTGTTTAACGTCTTGAAAAGAGGTTAAGCAAACACCTGTTTTGTAATTATTATTGATGGATTTCATTATACGTTCTACACGAGCAGTAAAATCTGAAATCTTTTGTGCAGCAACATTCCATTCCGACACAGCATCCTTATTTACCTTTTCGTGAACACCACTATTGTAGATAAATTGACGAGCCCATAAGCAAGCCCAGCAAAGCCAAGATACTAATCTTGAAAATTGAGTAGCATCCCGTAAAAAAAATTTGTGATTATCAGATTTAAGGTTATCAGATAATGACCAAGCCCATGATTGCAAAATTTTGAATTGTTCTACGTCTTTATTTAACATATTTAACACATTAACTTCATTAGAAAGTTTTGAAGATAGATGTGATATAAAGTATGGAATCGTATTTGACCTGTCAAAACCTAATAGTTCATTAAGTTCGTTTGAGAGTTCTTGAAGTTCTGAGCGCTTATTCATAGCAAATTTTCTTCTACTAAACCAGATGATTGTATTAGGAATAATATTTTTTGCGAGAAGTACTAAAATGATTAGTAAGGAAACTGCAAGATAAATCACTATTGTCCAATAAGCCCAAGTAGGCACTGCTGTTGCAGATGTCCAAAAACTTATTACGGTTATTAGAAAAAAACCTAAAGGCAACAAAACTTTTGTAATAATGTTAATAATTCCTCCTCGAGAATCTTTAAAATTATCCATAACTGTTTTCTCCTCGTTTGAAACTGTTTCTTTTATAATCGTTAATAATTTGTTGTCGGGTTTGAAAGAGTGAAATATTTAATACTTCATTTGAGTTACGAGCTCATTATTAATAAAAAGTTGGAGATTATATTCTTCTCCACCCCAAAAATCAGTTTCCTTATTTACAAGTAATCTAAGAGGATAATTTTTATAGGTTGTTTTTTCGTCAATACGATCATTAAACATATCCGGTGTTTCTTCAAACACAATTTCATCATCAATATAAACTTCAAATTGACCCGAAACACTCCCTCTTTCAATTCTAATATTCCAGAGATCTTTTGAATCTACAGGGCGATAAGTTAGTTCTTGAGAGGTTGAACACGCAACTAAAAATATTACACTAATAAGTACAGCAGAATAAAAATAATTCATTTAAATTCTCCAGTTTCGTTTATGTAGTTTATCAATTGGATTATCTTACTTTACCTTCAACAATCTTTAATTTATTTACATTTTGCTTTTTATACATTAAATCAATACTTGCATTAAAGTACCACAGATCATCAGTACAACACTTAATACTCTTAAATCATAGTTCCCGATTGTTATATCTGAAATAATTGAATTTATAATATCTTCTTTATTATCAATTTTTTTATCCAATTGATTAATAGAATTGCTTACTTCAGACAACTTGCTATCTAACTTACCTTCAAGTTTTATTAGCTCATCTTCCATTTTCTCTTTTTGTCTAATTAGAAAGTTTACCTTTTCTTCAAGCGACCAACCAATTGGAACTGATTGTTTTGCATAAATCTTTCCCGCAGTTTCAACAGAAATTGCGCTACTGACATAAACACGAAGAGTTTTCGGAATTAATTTTGGAAATTTTTTAATCACATTTAAAGGAGTGCGGGGATTATGCTTGGAAAACCTTTTTGCGTCAATTATCAGATTCCAAATGATTATTGCTAGACCTGAAACTAATAGTTCTGCTGATATCTTTTGAGTCTCCCATTTTATAATTTGAAGAAAGTATAATAAAGTTATTACAATTACTATAATAGAAAGGTTATGAAATCTCGCTTCCTTAACGACCCATTTAAGTAATTTGCCTGGATAGCCAACTATTAGTTTAATTCTCGCTTTCAACTCCCCTCCACAATTTTTATTTCCTCTTCCGTTAATCCGTAAAGCTGATAGACAAGCTCGTCTATCTGCTTATCGAGTGTTTCGCATTTACGCTGAAGGTAGGTTTTGTCGCTTTCTGTTTTTGCTTGCTGGAGTTGCTTTTTTGTGGTGAGCATTTGATCGGATAAATTTAAAATAATTTTCATTTGGTCTTCTGTAAAATCCTGAATGGGTACAATTGGTATTTTACTAAGAAATTGCCTATTTGCAGATCTCCAATCGCCTCGGAAAGGTGCACTAATAAAAGAGAAATACCAACTGAGTAGTTTACTATTGAGTAAGACCAATAGAATTCTCAAATCAAAATGCATGAATTGAGGTTTAAATACTAATCCTCCGACATCTACATTATCTAAAAAGTATTTTCCTTTTGAGTCAAAAACAACTTGTATCCTTTGAACTAATCTGGGAATGCATAGCTTAACTCTATTCTGAATTCCTAAATTTTGATTTCTACCAAATCTATACCACTGTGAATCATTAAACTTACCTCTTTCTCTATTTTCTAAAACCCTTTTATTTCTCTGTAGATATTCTGCAGCCTTAGGGAATTGCTGCTTCAACAAATTAAAATCATATAATGATGCAACCTCATTGCTTACTTGATATGGGAATAATAAGTATTGCCTATCGTTAGGCGCACTATATCTTTTTACATCTGTTCCACTCAACAAAGGATATAATAGGCTTTTTTCAATTTCTATTTCCTCGTTGAGTTCTTTAGAGAATAAAATAATACTCTCTGAAAACTCTTTGATTTTATTTAAAATAAATACACTATCAGCACTTGTTTGTAATCCAACGAAAATATCTGCAAGTACGCCTAACTCCTGTTTATCTGCTTTAATTTTTTCAAACACCTTCAAATTTTCCCCAACAACGAAATTCCAATTCTCTGGATATTCTTTAATGTTCTTTATCTGGTATTTTTTTGTTGCTGATTCATTTTCAAACTCATCCAAATTAATAATCTTCAAATATGACATTGAAGATCTTGATGAACCCGAAAGTGTAAGAATACATGTATATGTTGTCGCGCCCTTAAAAACTTGATTCGCACCAAAATTTATAATCTCTACTAATCTTTTATCTCGATTAATAATTTCCCTAATTGGTCTGCCATATTCTGAATTGAAAAATTTATTTGGTAAAATCATTCCAACGAACCCATTTTCACTTATGAGGGTCAATCCTCTTTCAATAAAAGTAACATAAATATCATAACTTCCTTTAAAAGCACTTTGATATTTTTCAGCCAAATATTTGACAGTTTCAGGAGAGAATTCCGTTAATACTTGAATCCTTACATAAGGCGGATTGCCAACTATACAATCGAAACCTCCGTTACGCATTACTTCAGGAAAGACAGTTTCAAAATCCATTGGTTTGAGTTTGAGTTCATCTAACCCTCCCTCGGTCCCTCCCAAAGGGAGGGAAGTTTGCTGCGTGAGTATATCGGTTCCGATAAGCGAGTTACCACAGACAATGTTCTTGTTCAAATCCGGCAGTAGCTGTTCTTTAAACATTACCCAGCTATCGTTTGCAGTTGCGGTGGTTTCATCTTCAAGCAGCTTTAAGTAAAGGGAAAGCTGTGTTACTTCAACCGCCTGCTGGTCAATATCAACGCCGTAAACGTTGTTCAAAAGTATTTTTGTTTTCTGCTTCAGTGAAAGTCGGTAAGTTCCTTCAACCAGAATACAGCCGTCCCTCTTTGCCTGTTCGGGATTATTTATATACCACAGTTTGTGATAATCGAGCAATCGCTCAAACACAGTAATAAGAAAAGAACCGCTTCCGCAGGCAATATCTGCAAAACGCATCTTCGCAATTTCTTTTGGGGTTTTCCCATCAATGAGTTTTCCGACTGTGTTATCAACAATGTAATTAACAATATACTGCGGCGTGTAATAAACTCCGCCTGCTTTTCTTACTTCGGGTTTTTCTTCTATCGTTACTCTTTTATCGGTTGCATTAACAACCTTACCGAGAAACCTTTCATAGATAGAACCAAGTATGTGAATAGGAATTGCATCAAAGTTATATGGAGTATTTTCGTGAGAGAGTTCTTCACAAATTGCAGAGAAAGTTTTATCGTCAGGCTCAATAATATTTCTGCTGTCAATTTTGCTTTTCTTAAAAACCACACCGTTATACTTTGCATCGAGAGTGCGCGAAGCAGTAATAAAATCTTCCCACGCTTTTCTGCGTCTGCCAAACTCGCTTACATAGTGGTTTGGTTCGATCAGTTTATCTTCAAGGAATTTAATAAATACCAGACGGTCAATAGTTCTTTGTGTTGCTTCAGTAAGTTCTTCACTTGAAAGATGTGTGTTATTTTTCTTAAAAGATTTTGCAAGATCGTTTCTTATTTCATCAAGCTCTTCAAGAAAAGAATCATCAATTGTCTGGGTAACAGCTTTTAATCCTTTAGCTTTTTTGCCGCGTGGTTTCGGAAGTTCATCAGAATACTTTTCAATTGAGTTGTTTGCAACTGCTTCGCGGGAGAACAACCAATAAATTTCTGAAAACTTTTCTTCGTTTGCATAATCTGTGTAATGAAATTTTTTCAGTTTATAGTTTAATGCATCGTCAATATTTGGTCTGAACCTGCAATCGATGATATGAAATTCTTCGAAGTCTGTTAGTACAGCAAGAGGTGTTGATGCATTCCATCCATAACGAGCAGTCTGGAAATAAAAATCTTTATTCTCTAAACCGTGAGATGGTTTTTTAGCTTCAACAAAAAATTTAACCGTTCGGAAATTCGGTGAAATGGAGAAAGAATAGTCAGCACGTTTCTGTGCTTTTGCAATCTGAACTGGTTTTTCAACTCTTACTTCCTGTTCGTATGGATTCTTCTGAATATCGTGTCTTACATCCCAACCAAGAGCTATAAAAAATTTATTAATAAAATCAATTCTGACATCAGCTTCAGAATAAGGAGGGTTGAGGTAATGATTTTCGTTGTCTTTAAAGTCATAGACTAGTTGAATAACCGATTTGAGCGCGTTTTCGAAGGTCATTGATTGAAATACCAAAATGTTTTTCCAAAAATAGAAAAATAATTAGAATGTTATTTGAAGCTCCGAAAAAAGATTCAATTTGCTTTTCTGAATAATTCTTGCATTTTATTAGCAGGTAATTTTTCTCTACTCTGAGAGAGCAAGATTTACAGAGTATAGTTGCTGATTAAATTACAGAGATAACACACCAGACTACTCTTCCAAAGCAGACTATAAGTCGAATTTTTATTTGTATTGGTCTTTTAGTCTTTACACTGATTTTACAACATCATGACAATTTATTGACAATCAGCTGTTCTTGACATTGTAGTTTTTCTTAAGAATTTATAACTCAAAGTAATTTGAGCTAAGAATAATTATTCACCACAAAATATGGAGGTTCAAAATGTTCAAGTCTTTTTTTTACTGCTTTTTTTTAATAACAATCTTTTCAACAATTATACTCGCTCAAATGGACACAATAACAATTCTTCACGTCAACGATTCACATTCAACTCTTGAGGCAATCGGACCAAGAGATGCAAATCTTGAAGGAACTCAAGGTGGGATTAGTCGTGCAGCAACTGTAATTGGTATGACTAAAATGACTGAACAAAATGTTCTTACACTTCACGGCGGTGATGTTTTCATCGGAGATTTTTTCTTCAACAAATTTCTTGGTGTTGCAGAGTTTCAGTTAATGGCTTCACTTGGCTTTGATGCAATGGCTGTTGGCAATCACGAGTTTGATTTGACGCCTGCATATCTTGATACTGCTTTAAGAAATTCATTTCCACCAGGATATGGATTTCCATTAATCTCATCAAACGTGAATTTGGATGATCCGACAGTTCAGCCTTTAAAAGACTATATCTTTCCATTTATTACAAAACAAGTTGGTAATGTGAAAGTCGGAATGTTCAGTCTGTTAACTCCTGAAACAAATCTTTTCTCCCAGCCTGATTCAGCAAAAGTTAGTGATGATATTGCAGGAACTGCGCTTGTAATGATTGATACTTTGAACTCGCTTGGCTGTGATTTAATAATTTGTCTTTCACATCTTGGAATTTTTTATGATCAGGATTTGGCAGCCAACATTCCCGGAATAAATATTATTATCAGTGCTCACGACCATTTAAGAACTGATCAGCCTGTTGAAATTACAGATCCACTTGGTGGAACAACCTACATAGTTCAGGCTGATGCATTTTATAAATGTATTGGCAAAATGAAAATAGCCGTTTCTCAATCCGGAATGGAATTGATTGATTACTCATTGATTAATCTTGATGAAACAATTCCTGAAGAGCCTACTGTTAAAGCAACTATTGATGGACTGATTGCTGAAATTGAAAATACCTGGGGGCCTGTTTATTCCCAACAAATCGGAACAGCAACTGATTTCTTTGAAGAGGTTGCCACTAATCTTGGAGAGAATGGACCACACGATACTCCAATCGGAAATTTTGTTACAGATGCATATCGCTGGAAAACAGGAACTGAAATAGGAATTACTGTTGGCGGTTCAACCGCACAGCCAATTTATCAGGGACCGCTTGTTGGTGCTGATGCATTCAGAGTTGTTGGCTATGGTTTTAATGAAGTTAATGGACTCGGATTCAGAATTGTAAAATTTAAACTCACAGGCGCTGATCTGATTGCAGGATTAGAACTTGGTCTTTCAATGGCTGAATTCAACGATGAATTACTTCCACAGGTTTCGGGAATGAAATACTACTATAACCTTGCCAGACCATCTTTTTCTAGAATTGAATACGTTGAAGTCGGCGGGATTCCAATTGATCTTCAGCAGGAATATTATATAACCTCAAATGAATTTTTATTAATGGCATTGACACAAATGATTCCAACAATAAACATTATTGATTCTTCACTTTATGTTAATGATTCTGAGTTCCAGGTTCTTACTGAATATATTATTTCACAACAGACAATCTCTCCTATCACCAGAGGAAATATTGTAGCTGATATAAAAGAGATTGATGAAGGTGAAACACCAGGTCAATTCAGACTTGAACAGAACTATCCCAACCCATTCAATCCTTCAACTGTAATCGGTTATCAGTTACCGGTAAGCGGTTTTGTATCACTAATAGTTTACGATGTGCTTGGTAATGAAGTTGTCACATTAGTGAATGAATACAAACCCGCAGGAAGTTATGAAGTAGAGTTCAGTGGTCATTCTGACGAAGGTCAGAACCTGCCTGCCGGTAGGCAAGGTCTTTCAAGTGGTGTTTACTTTTATCAACTGAAAGCAGAAAACTTTATTGAGACAAAAAAAATGTTGATGCTTAAGTGACTAGTCGCTTAACATGCCTGTTGGCAGATAGGGCAGAAATCCCGCATCGCGTGGAGCTTACTCAAATAGTAAATCAACAAAGCCTCTCACAAGGGGGAGGCTTTTAATTCTTTGTTTAATACTCAGAATTGTGAACTTAAAAAATAACTGTAAATTAAAATAATAAATTATTTAAGACTTCTAATTGCGATGAATAACAATTATAAGCCAGCAGAATTTATTTTGCTGCTGATCATAAGTTTTAGTTCACAATCCTCAGCACAAACTGATACTACTGAACGAGCAGGTATTGAATTGTTCCCAATAATCAGCTACGATACCGATGCTGGATTTGGTTACGGTGCAAAAGCATTTTTCTACAATCAATTTAATACTCAGGAAAGTTTTGACATTATTCTTTTCAACAGTACTAAAGGTGAACAATGGTACAAATTCGTTTTCTCAACTCCTGATTTTGAAAACCGGCAAGGAACTAAATTCCCGTTTGCACTAGATATTACCCTCGAATACGATAAATGGAAAAATTACAGGTTGTACTATTATGGTTGGGATAATCAATCATCGGACTTTTTGAATCCGGCTGTTGAATTTAATGATCTGGCAGCAAGTGAATATTTAGAGTCAAAAATAATTTTAAACCATGCATTTCAATCCGATCTGACAGGTCTTCTGGCTTTTAAATTTAGTTCATTAAATATTTATGATATTAGGAGAGATGAGAATCTAACTACTCCGGATAAAGTTGACAATAAACTTCTGGACGATCCGTCTGTTAAGTTTATCTCTATTAATATTAATGGCAAATGGGATACACGAAATAGCTTCATCAATCCTTCAACTGGTCTCGTTCTCGAAATCGAACTTGAATACGCTCCTGATATACTTGATGACAACAGTTCTTTTTTCAGACAAGCATTTGTAGTTCGGTACTTCACAGAAATATTTTTTGAGAATTTGATACTTGCCAGCAGAGCAATGGAACAAATTTCAATCCCTGAAGCCGGCTCATCAGAATTTTTAGCAATACCTGTTGGAGGCGGCAATACTCTACGCGGTGTCCCAATGGATAAATTCAGATTTAAATCTCTATTACTTTTTAATAATGAATTAAGATACAAGATCTGGTGGCGTTTCGGTGCAATTGCCGGACTGGATATCGGTTATGGTTCGAATAAAGATTTGTATCCTGAGAACACAATTAAGTGGATAGTTAATCCTGTTGCAGGTCTCAGATTCTTTATGGATAATTTTATTGTAAGAGCAGATGTTGGTTATTATAATGGCGATATCGGCTTTTACCTGAACTTCGGACATATTTATTAATTTTTTGCAAACTGTTACTCACCTCTTGACAAATGCTTTTAAATGGACTATTTTATCCGATATACATCTATTCTCTAAGGAAAGGTTTTGATTGAACAAATCTTTACCTGCTCTCCTCTCAATGTTCTGCTCTCCTTAGACCTGGATGCAGTTCTTAATGATGAGTTCTGTGTTTATGTCAACCAATTGATTTTTTTGTTGGAGGCTGGTTACGATTGAATTAATTGCCGTTCACGGTTTTTTACAAATGACTGACAATTTTATGACAATTTGTAACGGTCAATAGTATATAATTGAACCAAAATGAAATCAGTTATGAAAAAAATTATTGAAATCACTCTTATCATTTCAATGGTGAACCTGCTCGGCTGTTATTATCAAGAGCAGATGACACCAGTCGCTTATGATTTTGATGAACATTCAGATATCCAGGTATCGACATCCGATACTACTTACAAATTAATGGGTGATGATTATCATTTTGCTAATGATACTCTGTTTGCTACTCTATCGACAAAAATTGACCGACAAACAACGCTTAAAACTAATATTAAAATTCCAGAAGAGAATATCAAAAGTAATGAGATTGAAAGAACCGATACCGGTATGACCATACTTCTTACAACGGGAATTTTGATTGGTGTACTTGGACATGCATTTGTTTTAGGCTTTGACATGCAATTAGATATAAAAGGTCCAGGTGAATCAAGTGGTAACTCTTTGTAACAAAATTACAATGCTACATCTATTAGAAGAGATGCAGGTGATAAAATGAAAATCAGTATAATAATTTCATTCTACATATTGTTGACAACCGTCCTTGCTTTTCCGCACACTCAGCAAGTCCATCAGTACATAGTTACTGAAGCTTATCAGCTTTTAGTTAATCAATGGGGCAGCATCATTCCTGAAATGAATAATCACATCGGCGGAATTGGCCCGGAGTTTTATGGTGATTATGCCTGGCAAAGACCTTTTATCAGTACAGGTGCCTGGCGTGAAGATCAGGAAGATCCAATATTTAATTATGATTTCTTTTTTGTTCAGGGAGTAAACATTGCATTAGTAAGTATAACTCACTTCTGGGATGCTGACGATGGTGATCTTAATAAAAATCTTTTTCCAATTGTATTGCCATTTCCACCCTACCCTTCCGTTAATATTGGTCCATACGAAAATGCTTATGATAAATTATTGAGATATTCAAATGGTGACTGGGTCTTATGGTTTCCTGATTCTATATGGTGTGTTAATAAGATGAATGGACATCAGCTTGTTATTATTCCAGACGTGGTCACGCCTCCGGCAAGATTCGGAATACCTTTAAAATATTTTTCAATAACCGAATTCTACAAATACCGTGAAATGAATTTGCTATCAGATCAGAATGGAGAATTTTTTGTGTTTGATCTTACCACACTTCAGTTCATTAATCCTGAAGAAGCACCAGAAATCATCGTGACAAATAACATCAGAGATAGAATTGCTTGGGAAGTTCTTGGAAGAATGTGTCATCTTTTAGCAGATCAAAGTGTTCCTGCACATACGCACAGAGATGAACATGGTCTCCTTGCAGATAGCTATGAAAACTGGATGGGTGGATCAAGCCAGCCTTACTTACAATGGAATTATACTAATGCAGGAAATTTTATAAACCCATATACAACTGATAATGATCCACTACATTATCTGATTTATACAATGCAGCAGCAATCTGATCATTTCGGTAGCAATGGCCCTGATGAAATTGGAAACGGAAACAATAATTTATTTGGAAACTCCAAACCACAGGAATTAGTTTTTCTTAATTCCTTAAACATTTCAAACTATGGTGAACCAACTTCCTGGAACGGACCCTGGAGTAATACAAATTTGGAGAACATTCGGGATAAAACTTTCCCTTATGCTATTCGTGCAACTGCAGGATTACTTTTTTGGTTTGCGAATGAGGTTGATCTTATTACAAACATTGAAGAAGCACAAGTAATTTTCCCAATTGATTTGATTCTTCATCAAAACTACCCCAACCCGTTTAATCCGAATACGGTGATCAGTTATCAGTTACCAGTAAGCAGTGATGTAACTTTAAAAATTTATGACGTACTTGGTAATGAAGTTGCCACGCTTGTTGATGACTACAAACTTGCAGGAAGTTATGAAGTTGAATTCAATGCTTCAACCTTACCGAGCGGAGTTTATTTCTATCAGTTAAGAACCAGAGGTCCTGAAATAAATTCAGGACAAGGAATAGTTGAAACTAAGAAGATGATTCTACTTAAATAATAATCGAACATACTCTTAAAAAGTGGAGGCAATATTTAATGAATAAAAATTACATTTCTATATTTTTTATTTTGTTTATTAGTTTATTCAGCAATCCTCAGTCGTTCGAATCGAGCTCCCGACAAACTTTGATCTCAACTCCAGTTATTTATGTTCCCGGTATTATGGGCTCAGCGCTTTATGATGATATTAATTATGACAATAAACTTATTGCAGATGAAAAAGCATGGTTCGGTCCTCAATTTTTTACACATAGTTTATGGCTTAAGTCAAATGGAATTGATCCTGATGGTAACTATAATATTAAAGTTGCCCCGTTACGGAATGACACTGCAAATACGTTAAGAGATGAATTGTTGAATGTACCTATGGATTTATTCAAAGGTTTTTTTGACAATATGGAAGCGAACGGATATTTGTTGGATGATTACGATGATATCCATAATGAAGGAGAAAATTTATTTTGTTTTACTTACGACTGGAGAAAAAATAATTTAACAAATGCCGAACTATTATCTTTCTTCATCGACAGTGTAAGGAACTGGACAGGAGCAAACCAGGTTAATCTTGTTGGTCATAGTATGGGAGGAATTGTTTCCAAAACCTGTATTAAGAACTTCGACAAATCAAGAATTAAAAATATGGTCTTTATTGCAACACCTCATTTAGGCGCTCCGGAAATGTTGACTGTAATGCTCAAGGGAAAACTTTTTGAATGGCTCAATTTTGTTAATGAAATAGAATGGCTTGCTGCAAGATCGTTAGCCAGAAATTTACCTTCATGTTATCAGCTTATTCCTTCTTCCGGTTACTTTGACCTCAGCTTAAATAATGGCTTCTCCTCAAATATTAATATTTATTCAGAATGTTTTCAGATACCAAATGGAAATTTTGTTGATTACTCCGGATTGCTCAGCTATCTATTATCATATCAGTCTTGTATAATAGAAGATTTGAACGATGGTCTTCTCAATAATTCTGAAGTATTCAAGCAATCAATAGATACATTAGATTTTGGGCAGGTTGAAGTAATTAACATTGTTGGTCATAACCAGTGGACAATAGGTAAAAACCGTGTGATTGATGGAGGTCCGCCATTATATTGCAAAACAATTGAATACTCCCGTAATCTGAATGGTGATTTTACAGTTCCGGTCAGAAGTGCTGAACTCATTAATGGACAAATATTTGAACACACTTACTATGTACCAAATATTCCCCATCACGAAATGCCCGGATCGCTGGAAACTCTTGAAATTCTTCAGGGAATATTTGCTAATCCACCAAACTACAACTTCCCGCAATATTCTGAACCACCAGTAAGCTATAAAGATATTATTGTTAATGTTGAGAACGATCCTGATTTTCATAAATCATTTTATCTCTCTCAAAACTACCCAAACCCATTTAACCCAAGCACAAAAATCAGTTGGCAGTCGCCAGTAGGCAGTTGGCAAACAATAAAAATTTACGACGTGCTTGGTAACGAAGTTGCAACATTAGTGAATGAATACAAACCTGCAGGAAGTTATGAAGTTGAATTCAATGCTTCACCGTTACCGAGTGGAGTTTATTTCTATCAATTGCTTGTCTCGGCTGGGCGAAGCCCAGACGTAAAAACTGAAAATTATATCGAGACGAAAAAGATGGTATTACTTAAATAATATTTTATTAAAAATTTATTTAGCGAGGTGTAAAATGAAATATATAATATATACCCTAATGTTAGTTTTGATGTTGATTTGTTCAATAGTCTATCCGCAAAAACCGGAGATGCTCAACAAACCAACTTCAACTGTTGGTGATCCGATACGGGCTTATCTGAACTTGAATAATATTTCTACAATTTTTAAGAATGATGGTATTTCGGATATAGATTATTACGAATCCAACTCTGGGTTTACATTCCCGAAAGGTACAGGTAAGACTGCGGTTTTTATGTCAGGTTTATTATGGGGTGCTAATCTAAATAGATCGGGAGAAGTTGATCCACATGTCGGAGGTTCAGTGTATAGAACAGGATTACAAGGTGGTAAAATATTATCACCTGGTATACCAGAAGATTTTAATCTTCCGCACGTGAGAATTTATAGAGTACGACCTGATGTTTATCCTGGTGGGCCTTGGGTAGATTTATCTGTTGAAGCATACGATGAAAATAAAACTGAATTTGAAATCAGAACTCAGTATGAAGTGGATTGGGTTGAGTGGAGAGCTCAAGATGGTGCCCCTTTTAAAGATGTTGATGAAGATGGAAATTATAATCCAAATGTGGATGTACCAGGAATATCAGGTGCAGCACAAACAATCTGGTTTGTCGCCAATGATCTTGATGCTGCAAGAACAACTTTTATGTACGGTACAATGCCTATGGGAATTGAGTACCAGGCAACATACTGGGAATATCACAATGGGAGTTTTCTCGATAATTTATTTTTTAGAAAATACAAGCTGATTAATAAAAGTGATGTTGCATTTTCTGATATGTATATATCAATGTGGTCTGACCCTGATATTGGCAATTCAGGTGATGATTTCGTTGGCTGTGATACAACGCTGAATATAATCTATGCTTACAATGGATATGAATATGATCCCGTTTACGATGATTATCCGCCGCCTGCAATTGGTTTTGATTTGTTGAAAGGTCCAACTATTCAAGGAAATCAAATTCTTCCCATGACGGCTGCATATTATTTCACACAGAATCATCCCGAATTAACTGATCCAGTTCAAGGTTCTTATCCTGAAGGAGCTGTACGTTTTTATAATTTCATGCAAGGACTAATCGGATTAACCGGAGAACCATTTATTAATCCAACTACCGGGCTTCCAACTAGTTATACATTGTCTGGTAACCCATTGACGGGAGAAGGTTGGATTGACGGGGATCCTTATGGACCCGGAGATAGAAGAGTTGGATTAGCTTCTGGTCCCTTTACGATGGCAGTTGGTGATACACAAGAAATAGTAATTGCAGAAATTGCTGCAATTGGTTTTAACAGACTTCAAGCTTATAGAATTTTAAAATATTATGACGCATTAACACAGGAAGCATTTGATAACGGTCTTCAGAACATCGCAAATATGCCACCCAGAACAGAAGTGCCCGAGGCAGTGGTTACCGGCACCAGCTGGAAAATAAAATTGAACTGGGGATTAGATACTGCTTCAGTTCAATCAATAGAAAATTTTAATCAGAACGGATATGAGTTCCAGGGTTACAATGTTTATCAATTAGCAAGTCCTCTACCAATCAAAGAAAATGCAGTGAGAATTGCAACTTTTGATAAAGTTGATGGAGTAACTGAAATAGAAGGCATAGTGATGGATCCTGAAACTGGGTTGCCCGTAAACGGTATTCAACAATTTGGATCTGATTCAGGAATTGAAAGATCATTACTAACAAATTATGACTACGTTGAGAATACACATATGAGAGTTGGTAAAAAGTATTATTTCGCTGTTACTGCATATACATATAATTTTGATCCGCTTGCCGTTCCAAATAATTCAGAAAGTTTATTAGAAGTAATTGAAGCTGTATTTTATGATAGCCTAGGAGGAGCTAGTTATGGTGATTCAATTCTGGTAACACATTCACAAGGAAGTGGTGATGGGAAGGTGTATGTGGTGGTAGATGATCCAACACAACTTACAGGTGATGACTATGAAGTCTTCTTCAATCAACAGCAGTATTATCGCAACGAATTTGGTGAGTGGGTACCAGGATTCCCAGGACGACCAAGTGGTCCGGATACTTTAACAGGTTCATCAATTAGTATGGCTGCCACATACGGTCCTGTTGCTGGTAGTCTGGAAATCAGTTGTTTATTAGATCTTGTAAGTCCTGATAATAATTGGGCTGATGGTATCACTTTAACTTTCCCAGTGGGAACTACGATAATTGAAGCTATTCCATTTAATGCAAACAATGGATATATAGTTCCTGAGATAGTTGGCAATACTTTAAATCTTGGAATCGTAAATGGTCCGCCAACAGGTAACGGTGCATTTACAGGAGGTGAAGAGTGGAAGGTATCTATAATGCCATATCAATTACCTCTAACGGTTGAATGGATAATTTATGATGATGGCTATTCGGGAGGAACTGTTAATGCTGTTGGTTATACTGAAATCACTTCGGTTGGATATGCAACAAAAATTGAAGATCATTGGAATGTTCTTAATCTTACAACTCAGGATACAGTGCTGGAAGATCAAACTGTGATAATGGGTTACGATCTTTACACAGGAGAATATGTTGGTGATCCAGTTGCTGAAGGTTTTAAAATCTCAGTCGATGTTAATTACGAAAAACCAAAAACGATGGGTAGTGTTTTAGTTAATGGAACTGAACTTTCTTATTCTGAAGGTAATTTTTGGTGGACAGGAGATAATTTTACTGTTTGTGATTTTACCATGTTCGGTTATGAGGATGGTTATGCTGCAACTTCATTACCGGTCTATGGCGGAGCTGGTGGGACAACAAATATAAATGTACTCCAGCAAGATTTAGAATTCCGTTGGACGGGTATCCTAATTGATACAATTGCGAACGGTGTCAATATAACTATTACTTCATCAGGAGGTTCAATTGCAACTTTATTTGGAGCCAGCACATATGATCTTACATATCATCCAATGAATCCAAATTATGGTTTTTCAGATGAGCCATTTACAGTCCGTGTTCCTTTTGAAGTGTGGAATGTGGATCAAAATCAGCAGGTCAATCTTGTATTCTGGGATAGGTCTGGTAATCCAACTATTAGTGGCGGTGCAGTTTGGAATCAAACAAACAGAGTTTATACATGGGTAGTAAACACTTCATATAGTCCTGATCTAATTGACGTAACTTCACAAATGGTTGCAGATAATGCAACATGGAATGTCGTTTATTATTTATCCACCTTTTCTCTGAATGATTTAGTTTATATAACCTATAATAATCCAACCCAATTTGGCATTGATCTGTTTAATTTCACCACACCTGAACCTGTAGTATCAGTTAATGACGAAACTATTCCAACAAGGTTTCAGGTTTTTCAGAACTATCCAAATCCTTTTAATCCCTTAACCGTTATCAGATTTACTCTGCCCCATCAGAGTTTAGTTAAATTGAATATTTACAATATACTTGGTGAACGAGTTGCACAATTGGTAAACACGGAACTTAACGCTGGCATACACGAGGTTGTATTTAATGGTCATAATCTTGCAAGCGGAGTTTATTTCTATTCATTAGATGTTCAGAATAAATTCTTTGAAGTAAAGAAAATGATTTTGATAAAATAGTGCCAAATGTCCTCTCAAGTAATTAAAATTAACCAAAAGACAGAGAACTAACAGCACTATAGTAAATAAGACATTTTTTTGACAAAACCATGACAAACTAAGGTTGTCAATTAATTACAATTGCAATGAGTTCAGAATTGATTTATGAAAACTATCAGAACTCTAATTGAAAATAAATTTAACAATCAGTTTCAGGTGATAAAATGAAAAGAATACTAATAACTCTGTCTTTATTAATGTCATTACTCCTCATTTCCTGCGATCAGAATGAAGCAATCGTAGATTCCGACACGGATACTGTAATCCAGAACTTATCATTCGTTGTCGATACAACTTTTCTAGATTCAGCAAATGATAGACTCGTTGCCAAAGGTACTGTTAAAAATCATGGGAACTCAAAAGTTACATCGCCATGGTATGTAGAGTGTCAGTTTTATACAAATTCATCAAAAACGACTAAACTCGGTGGTAACTATACACAAATTGGAGTTCCGTTAGCGAAGAGCGAATCAACCTTTTGGACAATTACATATTCATCTTCAAACGTGAATGTAAATGATTATCCAAATTTTGCTGTTGGTAACATAAGAGGAATTTATAAATAACTATCCTTGATTTTAATAAAGAATATTTATAGGAGAATTTCAGTTGATAGAATTATTTAAAAAATCTTTACTAGTTTCAAGCGTGGTTATTCTGACGCAAATCAATTTGATTGCTCAAAGCACAACATCTTCTATAAAACAAAACCAGCTCTATCTTGAGTTGGGTGGTAATGGTATGATTTACTCAATCAACTATGAACGATCACTCTCTGAAAATTTTACTCTTCGCGGCGGTTTTGGTATTACACCCGGATTAATTTTTGCAGAAGGAACTTTTATACATATCCCCGTGACTGCCAGTTATCTAATCGGCGGTGTGTCTTCGAAATTCGAAACCGGGCTTGGTGTAACATACTTTGCAGGAACTGACATCGAAGTTTTTGGTTTACCTTCGGATGATCAATCTTTGATTTTTTTAACAGGTATAGTTGGATATAGATATATAAGCCCTGGTGGATTTGTATTTCGGATTGCATTTACTCCCTTCTACAATAGTCAAGCTGAACCGAATTTTATACCAAGCGGCGGTTTGAGCTTTGGTTTTATGTTTTAATCTCAGTGAGATAGTAATGTTTGGAAGAAAAATGATTAACATAATGAACATATCAATATTGATAGTCTCATTATTGAACTTCGTTGGATGTTATTCATCAGAAAAAATTCTAAAAGAAGATATTATTAATGGAATTTCAAAACCAGATCCAAAGGAAGAAATTTTTATAACAACTATGGACTCAATCAAATATCACTTCAACGCATATAATTATCAATTGCTGAATGACACAATTTATGGTCAGGGCAAATCGAGTAAAAATGGAATTGAATCTCCCTTCGATGGTAAAATTTCTGTTGATCATATTTTGATAATTGAACAAAATCAGGCTGACACGGGAACTACCACAGGTTTGATATTAGGTATAATGGCGGTAGGTGTAGTGGCAGCAGGATTACTAATACTTGCACTTATGTCGGATGTATTTAATCCTGATTAACTAAAATGAACGTTTTAATAAATATTACCGTTGTATTTATAATGTCCCTCCTGAATGGATTCTGCTATTGTTGGTCAGGTATTGAAATGAAGACTAGTACGAAAAACAATATTCAAATAGTTTTTCATTCTTTAAATGAAGATGCGGGAGAAAAGCTATTTCAATCTTTTAATTATCAAAAAATAATCTTGCTTTCAGGATTTCCTGAATTAAGTCTGGAATATTCAGTTGGTGTAAGTAAACAAAATCAGGATTTAATGCCTGAATTATTTGACTTTAATATTTTTAAGAAAAAATTTCCAATGAACCGGAATATACTTCGAATAGAACGGAAGGACCGGACTACATCGCAAGGAAGCCACAACTTTGTCCTCTTTGAAACTCTTGGAATTAATTCCGGGGTGTTCAGCAGGAAGAGACCAGATAATATAAAAACATCCGGATATGAATTCCGAATGAAAGGGTTCTTTATGATGCTGGATGATTGCTCGAATGATTCTGTAATAAATTTTATATCCGATCATATTGATATCAGGTTTTTCAGATCTGAATTTTCAGCTAATAACTTTGCTAAAGTTGAATTAAAAGGAATCAATTTTGTTTTTAGTGGATTTAATCTTTATTAAAATATTGAAACAAACAAAACAAATTATCCGGTTTCAGTAATGATTTTTAATTAACATTAAATTAAAGGAGACAGAAATGCTTAAAAAATATTTTGTAATGATTCTCATCCTATCAACTCTCAATTTAACAAGCTGTTATTATTCAGCTGTGATGAGCAAAGAAGAACTGGATAAGGGTCAATATCAATTAGATTTCAAGGATGAACTTTTCTGTACAACTAAGGACTATACCAGATATCATTTTTCTCCAGGAAATTTTTCAGTCTCTAATGATTCACTTTTTGGTAAAGGAGCAATTGAAAGTCTTACCCCAATTAGTCCGTTTCAAGGATCGATTCCGATAAGTGATATAATCAGCTTTGAACAGAAAAAGGTCGATACTGGGGCAACCATTGGTTTAATTGCAGGAGTTGTGGTTGTTGCTGCACTTGTATTCACCTTAATTATTGCCGCTGAAATCGAAGACGATCTTATTCAATAGAAAGGAGTAAAATGAAAATGAAAAACATAATTATTTTTTTAAGTTTCCTGCCTATCTTAATTATTGTAATATCTGGCTGCACCACAATAGAAACGCTTTATCTACAGGATGTAGAAGTAACAGGTCCAATTAACCAATCTCCTATTCACATCACAGATAGTACTGAAACTCCAGCAGTTACACTATCAATGCGGTTCTCATACAATCCTGAAAAAGAAATCAAAGCTCAATCCGAAGGAACACCTTTGGTCAATTCTGAAGGATTTTATCAAGCGGATACAGTATATTATAACAATGGTACAATTTCTTACCAAAGAAGTATTGAAAACCGATTTCAATATAAAGGACAAAATCTGACCTGGAAATTTGCAACAGTAACTGCAGGACTTGATTTTGATTTTAAACTCTCAAGAAACTTTGCACTCTTTGCCGGAGTTAATTATGCCGGAGGAAATAATAAATCATTATGGGGAGGAACAGGAGGCATCGGATTATTTGGAGTAAAAAATGGGATGGCTTTCAGGTTTGATGTTGGATTCCACGTTCAGAGCATTTCATATGATGCACACACTATTGCTGAAGTTAGTACGACTGATTTTTGGGGTTCTACAGATGAATATGTTATGTTCTATCATGATATTAGCGATGAAACCTATTTTGATCCATTTATAAATTTTACATTCAATACAGCAAAAAAAGATTGGATAATTAATTTATTTTTTAACGGAGGGTACAGCGTTCAGTCTTTACTCGACTTTGAGCCACAAACAATTGACTATGATTGGTTCTTCTTTCCACCATTCGTATTTAACGAAACAATTACTCAAGATTTTCGAGGTGAAACAACAGCAAGTTTCGCACACTTTACACCAGGCGTTTACTTCATTTTGGGAGAACAGAGCCGATTACTTGTTGGCGCCAGATTTTTCTATGAAACTCAATTGAAAGATCCTTCACAGAATTTATTCATTCTGCCAATGATGCAGATAGATTTTACGTTCTGATGATTAATATTATGCAAAGAAGGTTTACAATTAATTTGTTAAGTTTTCCTAAAACCAAATTCATACAATTTCCATAGGTAAAAAAGATGAGACTTAAGGTTTTATTGATTTTAACATTAATAATTGGAATTATCCTGATTTTAATTCACTCCAGCTGTAGTTCTACACAGTCAAATGTTAAACTTGGCCCGGATTTTAAATTTTCAGACAAACAAATAATTACAACTTATGTAGTTCCTTCAGGTAATATTGAAAAAGATGAAACATATATTCGGGTTTTACATCTGGACTTTCAGGCACGTGGTTACAAAGTGATTGATGCAAATGAAATTCTAAAAATAAATTTTGAAAAAATTACTGCTACTAACCACAGACAAATCGCTGACTCGCTGCAATCTAAAAATTATTTGCCATCCTCAGATATTTATATAATAGTATCTGCTGTGTGGGATAGTGCATTTGTACTAACATTCTACTCTGAAGACAGATATGTTTATTGGAAGAAATATCAATTTGCTGGAATGAATGTTCCTACACTTAATTCCAGGGTATCGATTTATGACAGATCAATGAGAGATCCAATTAAATCATATACTGCTTCCGATACAACCTACTTACTTTCTGAAAACGATAACTCTGATTCGTATTATCGGGAATATCCCTGGATGGTAATTGCCAAGCAGCTATCTCGTGAATTAGAAGATATCCCGATCTGTTCGATTGTTGATAATAAAAAAGCAACAAATCTATACAAAGTGTCTTTCTGGGTTGATAAATCTTACAGGGATGAATTTCCCGATACATGGATGGACCGACTAAAATTGCGAACTCTTTATGCTAACGATATTTTACGTTCACAATTAGACATCGAATTATCTCAGCTAGAATTTGTCGAATGGAATTCAAATTTCGATAGAGATTTAAAAAACAGTCTAGAAAAACTTTATCAGTCAACTACTTCGAATCCCGGATCACTTCAGATTGGTATTACACTCGATCATGAATTAAAACGAAATTGGACTGATAAATCTAAACTTGGAATTGCATACTTACTTAGCAATGATGCTGCAATTACTGCTCAGCCATCTTTCCCTTCTATCGGACAATACTGGAATCCGATAGAAGAATCAATCACTTTAGTTCATGAAATTGCTCACATACTTGGAGCAATTCATGTTCCGGATAATAATTCGATAATGTATCCAAACGCAGGTACGCTATCTTATGAATTTGATGAAGTAAATAAAAAAATAATTGGTGCAACGAAAAAAAATTTCCTGAAGCAAAGTACAAAAGAACGATTGATCCCTTACTCTGAGGAACTTCTAAAAGTTAAAGATTACCCTTCAGATAATTCAAATCCGATCATACAGGCAACATCAAGTGTTATTCAGCTGATTGATCAACGAAGCAAAATTATTTATGACAATCCTGATAAAACATTTTCCAATATGTTTAGGCTTATTCCCGATTCGGCATTAGTGTTTGCAGTGGTGGGATACTTAAAGTTTAAAGACAATAACAATAAAAGTGCAATAAACTCATTTATACGATCAATTGAGATCAATCCTGATTTTGCTGAAGCTCATTACTATCTGAGCCTCGTATTTCGGAAAGATGGTAATGACGAACAAGCTGATTTATATAAAAATTTAGCTAAACCCTATTCAAAATTATGGATTATTGATAGATATTAAGAGGTCAGAAAATGGAAACAGATAATTCAATTAAATGCCCTAATTGTTTCAGTGTTGTAGCACCAGAAGATGAAAATTGTCCTTATTGCAAAGCTGAATTCTACAACTGTTCGAATTGTAATGCATTGGTTCTTCAAACTGACACTGTCTGTAAAAATTGTAATTCCAACCTCAACCAGGAAGAAATTCATAAACCAGTAGAAACAGTGCTAAATATGAAACCACAGTATGAATACAAATCACTTGATGGGCTAACTAAAGTATTAGTAATTCTGATGTCTTCAGTAATTTTTTTTTCAATCATAGTCATTTACACGAACACAAATGATATTGCATATTTAAATGAGAACAATGGATATGAAGACACTCTTTATTATGAGGAAAATTACTTTTACAATCTGGCTATAATAATTTCTTCAATTGTTTTTATACCGATTTACTTAGCCACATCTGTTATTTTTTTAATCTGGATCAGACAAGCGTATAGAAATCTGCTTACTCTTCAACGAAAACCAAATGAATTTTCTTCTGGATGGGCAATTGGTTCCTATTTTGTTCCGTTTCTTAATTATGTACGACCATATACAATTATGAAAGAGATCTGGTTTAGAAGTCAGCCTGATTATAATTTACCAGATGAAGATAATAATCAATTTTATAAACGACTTTCCTCAAATACTGTTTTGATTTTGTGGTGGACATTTTTTCTGATTGAGCGTCATCTCAGTTACTTTTCATTTAAATTATCCCTAACGGCTGATACTGTTCAAAAGTTATTGACAGCGTCCTGGTTTGATCTCATTGCAACGTCAATTGGAATTTTTGTTACTTTAATACTACTATATCTGATTACAACAATTAATGATTGGCAATCTGAAAAAATTAAGAGCAAACCTAAAGGGTATTGTCAGCATTGCGGCAATTTGGTTGAACTGGATGCTTTGCTTTGCACTCATTGCGGGAAAGAATTAATACAAAGTGTTTAAATACTGTTTTGTTTGAACAATAACAATTTCTTCTTTACTATTTGATAGTCGTAATTTAAAAGATTATGTAAGGAAAGGATTATGAACTCAAATCAAAATAAACTTCAGTTATTTGAAGTTCCGCAAATAGAATCAATTCAGGATATGTTCCTAAAGTCCGCTGACAAATTTTCCAACAAGCTCGCAATGGAGGATTTAACAAATTATCCTATTAGCAAGGTTACTTATTCAAAATTAAATGAATACATAATTAAGTTTGGCAGTTCATTGCAAAAATTGGGAATAAAACCAAGAGACCACATTGCAGTAATTGGAGAGAATCGCGTACAGTGGGCAATTGCTTTTCTTGCCGGTATGATGTACGATTTTGTAATTGTTCCTGTTGATAAAGGGCTGACTCCCGGTGATATTCTGAATATTATTCACGAATCGGATGCAACTGCTTTGATCTTTTCTGGTTCGCTCTCAGATTTTATCAAAGAGAAGAAGAATATTCTTGCAAAGGTTAAATTTTATATCAGTATGGATCTCGATAGAAAACAGGAAGATTTTTATTCAATGTTGGAATTGATAAAAAGTGAAAAATCTAACGGAACAAATCTTCCCAAAATTAATCCTGATGATGTGGCTGAAATAATTTATACTTCGGGCTCACTTGGCAGAGCAAAAGGTGTAATGCTCACTCAAAGAAATATTTCATCAAATCTTGTAGCTATGAGACAAATGATTACTATCTATCCTGAAGACAGGTTTCTTGGTGTACTTCCGATTCATCATACATATCAATGTACCTGCGGATTATTATGTCCATTGTATTCTGGTTCTTCTGTTCATTTTGCACGCTCACTTAAAACAATTCCTGAAGATATGGCAGCATCGAAACCAACGATTTTACTTGGTGCACCGCTGTTATATAATAAGATGTATAGCAAGATAATAAAAAACATATCAGCTAAAAAAACAACTTCGATATTATTTAATGTGATGATGAACCTTTCTGATTTAACAAAACGTTTTGGCTGGAAAAATTCCAAGAAAGTTTTTTTCGGAAAAGTACACAGAACTCTTGGAGGATCTATGCGATTATTAATCGCAGGAGGAGCTGCACCTGATCCCAAAGTATCAAAGTTTTTCAGAGAACTTGGCTTCAATATTATTCAAGGCTATGGATTAACTGAAACTTCGCCTATTCTTGCTCTTAATAAAATCGAATATTTTAAAGATGATGCAGCCGGTTTACCATTACCTGGTGTTGAAATTATAATAAATCAGCCGGATAAAAACGGAGTTGGAGAAATTATTGCAAGAGGTCCAAGTGTTATGCCCGGTTATTACAATAACCCATCAGCTACAAAAGAAACATTTGATAATGGCTGGTTTAAAACCGGAGACCTCGGCTATTTTGATGAAGAAGGATTTCTTTTTGTTTGCGGTAGAAAGAAAAATGTAATCATAGCAAACAACGGTGAAAATGTTTATCCTGAAGAGATTGAAGACATATTAAACCGTAACCAGTTTGTGCTCGAATCTATGGTTTACGGAGAAGAAGATGAAAAGCACAACGAAAGAATTGTTGCACTTATAGTTCCTGATACTTCTGCTTTTATTGAATACTCGAATAAAAATAATGTGCAGATAAATCCTGAATTAATTGATAATCTTATTTCACAGGCAGTAAAAGAAACAAACAAGCAGTTACCTGCGTTCAAGCAAATAAGAAATTTTTACATCCACGAGCACGAACTGGAAAAAACAACCACACAAAAAGTGAAACGTTATGCAGTCAACGTTAAGGAAAGGACAATTGTTTAATTAAATGGAAAAAGAATATGAGACTTAAAGATAAAGTAACTATTATAACTGGCAGCAGTCGGGGAATCGGAAAAGCTATTGCGTTAGGATTTGCAAATCAAGGTGCTCATATAGTTGTTGCTGCCAGAACAGAATCAGAAGTTACTTCAGTAGCGGAAAAAGTTAGAGATGTTGGCAGAGAAAGCATGGGTATTATTTGTGATATCTCAGATGAAACCCAGGTAAAAAATCTCGTTGATGCTACAATTAAAAAATTTAATCGGCTAGATGTGCTCATTAACAATGCTGGTATTGGATCTATGCGTCCTGTTTACGGAACTTCGCTTGAATCATTTGAAAAGGTTTTAAAAGTGAATCTCACAGGAACATTTCTCTGTACAAAACACGTCTGGCAGCCAATGAAAAATTCGGGTGGAGGCTCAATTATAAATGTTTCTTCACTTGGCGGATTGGTTGGTTACCCAATGCTATCAGCTTACTGTGCCAGTAAATGGGGACAAATTGGTTTTACCAAAGCTTGTGCTGAAGAAGGAAAGAAAGACAATATTAGAGTTAATGCAATTGCACCAGGTAAAGCTGATACAGCGATTCGTGCAAATATTAAAGAAGATAAAACCAAAATGCTAACTCCGGAAGATCAGGTGGATGCGTGTGTTTTCCTTGCTTCGGATGAATCAAGATACATAACCGGACAGGTAATTTCTTTGGAATGGTTTGGTGAAGAAAAGTAAACACCTCAGATAAACCTTATAATATTTCAACAATCAAGTATGTCATTCCGTGCTTGACACGGAATCTATAATCAAATTCTGATTTGAAATTCCTGTTATCCACTACACTCGATCTGAATGACAATTCAGATAAAATTACCAAACAAAAATCAAAGTCCCGTACGGGATGACATATTGTTTTTAAAAATGATAATAAATATGAACTCGATAAATAAATTTTATATATCATCCTTACAGGATTTTATTTGTTCTTTTTGTTCTTACATTTCTATAAACATTAAATCCCTACGGGATTAAAAAACTAATTTTATATATTCTGTTTTGAAGAAATTGTCCCGTTAGGGACAAAATATTTATAGACAAAATTACCAAACAATAATTAAAGTCCCGTACGGGACGACATATTGTTTTTATAATAGAAAATAAATATGAACAAAATGTTATTACATCAAGCTTTGTTAAAGACGGGATGCAAAAACTATTAAAAAACGCAAATGCGAAACACTCGATAAATAAATAGATGAATTGGTTTAACGGAAGGAGAAACATCACACGATAATAAAAATACAAACACAGTAGTGCGATATCATTCCTTTTTAAACACAAATCTTACGACCCTTTTACATTTAGCTGACAACCCCGCCTTCTTCATTAACTAAGTTTCAAGTGAATTCAATTTAATATTAACAATTATTTAGGAGGTACCGTGTATAAGTCAAAATTGATCGCAATTGTTATTTTAGTTTTGTTTTCACTTTTGATCTTTAAAGTTGAAACTATTGCCCAAACAGCTTGTGCAGGGACGAAAGATCTTAACGAGAACACTACTGCAAGTCTGATTCAGGGCTTGAACTCTGATAATGACGGTTTACAATCCAGTTGTGCTTACTGGCTTGGAGAATACAGAATAAATGAAGCTGTTATTCATTTACAGAAAGTGTTAAAGAATGACGAGTCTGAATCTGTAAGAATTAGCGCAGCATTAGCATTATTCAAGATCGGAACACCGAGCGCAATCTTCACAGTAAAACAAGCCGGAAGCTTTGATGTGAGTGAAAGAGTAAGAAGACTTTCTTCTATCTTCTATTCAGTTTATCTGGATGAATTCAGAGATAATGAAAATCGAATTGAGGAAAAAGGATGGCTTGCAGGAAAAAACTAAATTGCAATAAATCTATCTAAGCCTGCAATTGAAAAGTGCAGGCTTTTTTTATTTCTGAACGCTAAACTTTTACCACACGCTGTCAACTTTTATATACTTTCATCTTTTCCCCTGAAGATAAAATTACTGCAAATGATTTAAATAAGCCTTTTCATTTACATCACTGAAATTTGGATGAACTTCGTATCAGTAAAATATCAGACATGTATTTTACAATTCCATGACATCTACGCCGCTGTTTTAATTTACATTTTGAGCAGATAAAAGGAACTTAACATGAAACTTAAAATTATTTTTATTACAATTTTCTTAGTCATAAACAGCTTCTCCCAAATCAGGGAAGTTAAACCATTTTCATCCTTCAAACAGGGAGATTTTGAGGCTAATTTTTCAACAAATTTGGGCGCTGCATTCTCAAAAAACAATGTAACCACTACCAACCAGTACTTTAATTATTATGATTCAACCTACACTACCAGCAAAAATAATTCTGAAAATTCCAGCAAAGATTATCTTATGCTACTTACTGCTTCCATCGGATATTATTTTGTTGATGGGTTAAGTTTTGAACCTGAGCTTGATATTAACTTAATTACAGACGATGAAATTTCAATTTCAATTTTAGCTAACCTTACATACAATTTCAGTACTTCAAATAGCAAAACCTATCCTTATGTAAAAGTTGGTTATGGAATAAGCAACTACGTGACATATAATAATTATTTTGGTGGCTCAACGGATAATTCTCTTGATACACAGCTAATTAATACTGCTTTGGGTATTAAGCTGGCAAGTGCTTCTGGTTCTGTTATGAGGATAGAATTAAATTATAAATATTACACTAACTCCAGTTCATATTCTTATGGTGATCAATATAACAAGACTACAATTGAATCAGAATCAGGAATAGATGCCCTTTCAATTGCAATTGGGTATTCAATATTATTTTAAAATTCTTTTAGAGAAATAAAATGAAAATATTTAAAAAATTAGTTTACCCGATATCTTACAAGACTATACTTATTCTGATTAGTATTGAATTAATTTTACAATCCGGATGTGGATCAAGGATAGAAAGAATTTCAAAACCTCCCGATCAATTTCCTGTCAAGCAAAGTACGCCTGATCTTCCGTTTATTAAACTTCATATGAAAAACGGTGATTTATATGTGCTTGAAAAATGGGAAGTAAATAACGATAGTGTCAGGGTTGATGGTACCGGCAAACTTTATGATCTTAATCGTGCTACTATTTCATCCGGCAAGTTTAAAATCCCCTTAAATCAAATTGTGATTGCAGAAACAAATCAGATAAATCAATCAGCCAGCTCATTTGTTTTAGGAGCATTAACGGTCGTGACCGGAATTTTTACAATTGTGTGTCTTGCAAACCCAAAAGCTTGTTTTGGTTCTTGTCCGACTTTTTACGCATCGAATGGTAATGATTTCATTGTTCAATCAGAAGGTTTTTCGTCGAGTATATCTCCATCGCTTCAGGAAAAAGATATAGATGCTTTGTACAGGATAAAACTTCAATCAAAAAATTTTACTATTCAGTTGAAAAATGAGGCTTATGAAACACACATAATTCATTCAGCAAATTTATTAGCACTGCCAAAACCTGAAGGTGGTCGTGTGTTCTCTTCATCAGAGGGTGAATTTTATCAGGCAGTAAATATGAGAGAAGCCATTTCTGTAATTGCTATTGAAGGTGATATTTCTGAAAAGGTTTGCTCGTTCGACGGCGTAGAAAGATTCAGTCAAGCTGACTCCTTCAATCTAGCTGAAAAAGAAATTATAGAACTTACATTCAATCCTTCTGCATCAGATAGCTTAGGATTAATAATCGCATCACGACAAACTCTTTTAACTACGTTTCTTTTTTATCAATCATTGGCTTATATGGGAACAAAAGCCGGAGAATTCCTCGCAAACATTGAACGAAACAGTAATCAGTTTAAACCGGTTCTAAAAAATTTGCAATCTACCCTTGGCAATATTGATGTCTTAATTCAAAATGAAAAAGACGAATGGATTAAAGTTGGTGAAGTTGGTGAAACTGGTCCAATTGCAACAGATATAAAAGTTGTTCCTCTTAAAAATATTCTGAAACAATCTAATACAAATTCTGAAACGAAGATTCAATTGAGAATGGCAAAAGGTTTATGGAGAATTGATTATTTAGCAATCGCTGATTTATTACAAAAAGTCACACCTGTTGTGATTTCACCATCAACATCTTCACCTCAATTTTCTGGCAATAGTGAAGTTGTTGAACTACTCTCAAATCCTGACTCAGCATTAATAACATTCCCCGGTGATCAATATTTACTCAATTACCAGCTACCAAATGATTATTACAATTACGAACTCTTTATTGAACCAAATGGATATTACCTTGAATGGATGCGGAACGAATGGTTAGCTGAGGAGAATTCAAATAAAGTTTATGAGATGTTATTCAATCCAAAACAATATTACAAAGATCTTGCACCCGAATTCAAAAAAATTGAAGCGGAGATGGAAGAAACATTCTGGAGCAGTAAATATGTTTACCCATAAAAAATTATTTTTCTTCTCATTAATATTTCCTGTTTTAATTTTCTCTGCTTGTGCCGGATCTTACGCACCCGATAATTACCTGCCTGAAACAGAGAATATACCTCAAACAGTTTATGGTGCTTGGATAGTGGTCTTTACCGCCCCTGACACTTCTGATTCTGACGATAAATGGTTAATGTATGAAGGAGAGTTTATCGCAGTTGATGATAGTATAGTTTATGTAATGTATGACTCAATTTATCAGATATTAAAAAACAAAGTAACTGCAAGTTCTCTTGAACTTGATCGAAAAAATACAACAGAATATGGAGTTTGGGTGATGGGAGGATCTCTTTTGACTCTTTCAAATGGATATTATGCTTCTATAACATTACCTTTATGGCTAATTGCAGGAATTCCTTCTGTTGTTGGTGAATCTGAAAGAGACAAGTATGATATGGATGAACCGGATGAAGCATACTGGGACAGTATAAAAGTCTTTGCAAGATTTCCACAGGGTTTAGATGGAATTGACTTAAACCAAATTAAACCGTACGAAATTATTAAAGAATAATCGTGACTTAAATTTCAGACAAATTGCCATTCACTATTTCACAAATTTATACCCTGCACCGTGTATTGTTAAAAGGTGTTTTGGGTCTGAAGGTGTATCTTCAATTTTTTTCCTCAGATTCAATATGAAATTATCAACCGTTCTTGTTGACGGATAATTTTCATAACCCCAGACTTCGTCGAGAAGTTTATTTCTATCAATCACTTCACCTTCTCTTTGAACAAAATATTTCATCACTTTAAATTCCAATGCAGATAGTTCGATTGAATGACTTCCCTTCTTTGCTTCCTGTCCTTTAAAATTAAGATGTACATCAGCAAATGTATATTCGTCAATATCTGTTTTAATTTCTTTCGGACGACGAAGAATCGCATTCACTCGGGCTACAAGTTCTCTTACACTAAACGGCTTTGTAACGTAATCATCAGCACCGATTTCCAATCCGATAATTTTATCTACTTCTTCTTTTTTGCCAGTGAGCATTAAAACAGGTGTGTTGATTCCTGCATTTCTTAAATCTCTGCAGATTTCTATTCCGTTTTTCTCCGGAAGCATTAAATCAAGAATTATCAAATCAAATGGGCTGTCTTTAGCTTTTTCATAACCCATTTGTCCGTTCATTACTGTTGATACATCAAAGTGTTCTTCTTTCAAAGTTTCACTAATTCCGGTAAGAGTTGCGGGATCATCTTCAATGATTAATATTTTTTTCATATCGTCTCCTGAAAAATATTTTATGAATTAAGGTTAACATAAGATAAATATTCACACTGTATAAATATTAAATTGACCTTTAATATGCTTGAGCCTGACAGTTTTGAGCTTTTTCAGTTCTACTTTAGTTTTGCCTCTGATAATCAGGTAAAAATTTTCTGAAATATAAATTGAACCTGGTTCCGCTAACTCCTGAAATCTAGCTGTAATATTAAGAGCATCACCTTTTAATTTGCCCTCATATTCAATTACATCCCCAACGTGCAAACCGGTCCTTATTTTAATCTTTTCAAATTTTGGTTTAGCACTATTATACTCTTCGAATCTTTCCCTGATATAAATACAACAATTCAGACAATCAATTGCACTCTCGAATGCAGCCAGAAAAGCATCTCCAATAATCTCAATGACTCTGCCTTTGTAATTGAGAATTGATTCGTTCATAATCTTGTTATGATCCTGCAAAAGACGTAATGCAAGTATTTCATCCTGGTTCATCTTTTTTGAATAATCTGTCATATCAGTAAACATTATAGCCAGTAAATGGCGTTGAAGTTTTTTATCGTCTGACACTGAAAAATTACTCTGAGTATTTTCTATTCTTCTCAAATTAGTTCTTATTCTTGCAAGAAGTTCTCTTGAGTCGAATGGTTTAGTAACATAATCATCTGCACCAATCTCAAGTCCAACTACTTTATCAATTTTTTCTGCTTTTGAAGTTAAAATAATTACCGGATTCTGAAAACCATTTTCCCGTAACATCCTGCAAACCTGAATGCCATCCATTGAAGGTAAATTAACATCGAGTATAATAATCTCCGGTTTCTCTCTTAATGCAAGTTCATATCCAAGTCTTCCATCATCAGATTTAATTACATCAAAATTTTCTCCTTTCAAAAACATGGCAAGACCGAGCGAAATTGCCGGATCATCTTCAATTACTAATATCTTCTTCATTTTTCAATGTTGGGAATATAAGTGTAAATGTACTGCCTTTTCCAACTTCACTGATTAATTCAATTTTACCGTTGTGTGCTTCAACTATGTGCTTAACAATGGAAAGTCCGAGTCCGGTTCCTTCAGTAACCTGTGAAGTTTTATCTTTAATTCTGATATAAGGCTGAAAAATATTTTCCAGATCACTTTCCGGTATTCCTTTTCCCTCGTCTCTGACTTCGATAATTGTTTGGTTGTCTGAAAGAGAAGTTGTGATCAGTGTTCTGGTATTTTCCGGTGAATACTTGTTGGCATTTGTAATTAAATTCATGAGCATACTTTCGATTGCATCTTTATCGCCGGTTATAAAAATTTTTTGATCACACAGACACACTTCGATTTTCTGCTTTTTCATACCGAACATATATTCAACTTCAGAGACAGTTTTTTTTATAATTGAATTTATTTCCAGCTTACTCATCTGATAATTTTTCATTCCTTTTTCGATCATTGCGTTATCAAGAATATTATTAATCATCCGTTTAAGCCGCTGACTTTCACCATCAATAATACTTAAATATTTCTTATCAGAAGCACCTGAGTCAACTGTTTTATCCTGCAAAAGATCAGTAAATATTTTAATACCCGAAAGCGGCTGCTTGAGTTCATGAACCATTGTTGAGACGAATAAGGATTTCACTTCATTCAGTTCTTGTAATCTTTGTGCTTCAATATGCTCAAGAATTAATTCTTCCTGAAGTTTAATTCTCTCGATTGCAAGTGCGGCTGCTGTTGCGACAGTGTTTAGTAAGTCAACATCATCTTTGAAATATCTTGCGCCTGATTTCTTTGTGCCCAAAGCTATAAATGCATGAATGATTCCACTTGGTGATTTAACCGGAAACACCAGCACAATTCCCCACCTTTTAAAAACTTTAACATCGGCTGATTCGATTTTTAGCCCGGGTTCAACTCTATCATCAACTGCTACAGGTTTTGACAAATCAGTCTTAAGATTTTCCGATTCAAACCTGATACTCCTGTTCTTTAAAATATCCCATCCTCTATTTGCGATCATTTTTATTTTGTTATCTGGCTGACTGAGAATAAAGAATCCGATATTATCAACCGGAATTAACGAATCAACCTGCGAAACAATTTTATCCGAAAGAGACTGAATATCTACTGATGATTTGATATCATCCAGAAATTTTCTTTGCTCTTCGCGAAAATCGTATTCAACCTTAAAGAATTTTTTATCAACAAATTTCTGAATGATATTTTTCAGGGGCTGAAGCAAAACAACAGTTGCGATTGCAGTTAAAACGGCAGGAACAGCAGGATTAAGATCAACAACAAATCGTGTGATTATCCATGTAAGAATAATATATGTTATGACAATTGCTGAAAGAATTAATACATAAACCGAACTTCTTCTTATCAAGAGGTTGATATTCATTAAATGATATTTAACTATGGCTATGCTGAATGTAATTGGAATAGCGGTTAAAAATATCAAAACCAAAGACTCCGGGATCAGGCTTTCGCCGGTTAAGAAGATCGGAATCACCCAAAAAATTACAAAACTGAACGGACCAATAAAAAAGCCAAGCAGCAGCCACTGAAGTCTTTTTCTTTCTTCAATTTCATCAGTTGCTCTGTATGCATAAATACAAATTGATATTGCAATGATTATACAGGTTATCAGGAAAAGCCGGAAGAATGAATCAAAAAAAGTTACATAATATTTCAGGCTCTCAAAATTTTCACCGATCGTTGCGTCAAGAAATAAGTAGGAAAGAATTATTGCATTAATTACTGCACTTAAATAAAAATACCATAAAATATATTTAATTCTTTTTACTTTTTTCTTCGGGAAAGATGAAGTGAAATGTATAAATAGAACCGGAGTTAAACTGTACGCGATCAACCACATAATTCTGTTAAACTGACCAAATCCGATTGGATTGATTCTGTAACAACCTGCTGTCAGCATTATAACCATTCCTAAGCCGATACATGCCCAATGAAACAAGTAAGCCGAATAATTATCCGGTGCTTTGATTCTTACAAAAACACCAATCAGATAAAAAGTTATTCCAACAAGAACAATAATGATGAAATTAAAAAGATCATAATATTTTGTTAGCTGAACAGAGGCGTAAACAATAGTTCCATTTCGCTTTAACTCCAGATTAATATTTTCACCAATTCTTTTACCATCAAGATAAAGTTCTACTTCTTCCCACTTTGTAAAATGGTGATCGTTAATACTTATAATTTCGTCTGCAGGATTTATATCAGGAATCTTCCGGGAATTTTCAGAAATAAATAAGATATCGTTTTTAAAAAAAGTCTTAACAGGTAAGTCTGCTTTAATAGAAATGAGGTATAAACCTCCGGTACAGATGAGCAAAATCAGGATATCTGCAATTAATAGTGAAACTTTTAAATGAGCTGATTGTTTCACCCTGATCATCTTCCTTATAATAGTTATTGATAAGTAAGAACCGATTTAAGGAGGAATTAATTTATCACTAAAAGTATTATAAAAATTGCCTCCACATAACAAAGATAACTAAAGATTCCTGATATACTCAACACCTCCAAGCGAACTCATTTGCCCAAGAATCCAATTTTGTCTTCTTAAAATATAACCCGAAGGTCTCCTTACTGAAAAACGAACAGGATTTGGTATTGTAGCAGCAATTAAAGCAGCCTGACTTCGTGTCAACTTTGATGGGAGTTTTTTAAAATATATCTGGCTTGCTGCACCAACACCAAAAATCATGTCACCAGTTTCAATAATGTTAAGATAGACTTCAAGAATTCTTTCTTTACTCCACAAAAGTTCAATAAGAACTGCAAAGTATGCTTCCAGACCTTTTCTGATAAAACTTCTTCCCTCCCACAGAAATAAATTCTTCGCAACCTGCTGAGTAATTGTGCTGGCACCCCGAAGTCTTTTCCCACGATTACTTTGTTCAATTGCTTTTTCAATCTGTTCAAAATCAAATCCAAAATGGTTTGGAAAATTCTGATCTTCGGCAGCAATTACAGCAAGCGACATTTGTTTTGATATTTCATCATAGCTGAACCACTGGTAAGCAATCATTTGTTTTTCTTTAAATGTAACTAAGGCTTCAACTTTTCTTTGAATCATTATAGATGAAGTTATTGGGTTTAACCATTTTAGAAGCAGTACAATAAAGACTGTGAGGAAAATAAATCCGAGAAAAATTTTCAAAAGTAATTTTGGTAATTTTTTAATGAACCGTTTGAAGTTGAATTTTTTAGCCATTTACCCTAAAATAATTATGGTACCGGATCATAACCGCTTCCACCCCAGGGATGACATTTAATAATTCTTTTAAAGCCAAGCCAGCTTCCTTTAATTATTCCGTACTTCCTCAATGCTTCAATTGTATAATGAGAGCACGTTGGTGTAAATCTGCAAGATGGTGGAAATAATGGTGATATAATTAATTGATAAATTTTAATAACAATTATTAATGGAATTGCCAGAAACTCAAAAATCTTTTTAAAAAAAATTTGCACTCTCAAATTCTTGTATAAAAAAAATTACGATTATAAAATTTATTTAAAACCTGCTAATTCAGTGAATTAGCGCACAATAAAAAAATTATCTTTGAAATTCTCTTTAAATATAACTTAATTTGCGCCGTCAAAATCGAGACTTAAAACAAAATAAAAGATAATATGTCAAAAAATGTTGTAATTGTTGAATCGCCTGCTAAAGCAAACACAATTGAAAAATATCTTGGTGAAGATTTTCTTGTTACTTCCAGTTATGGTCATATCAGAGATCTGATAAAGAAAGATAAGGGGATTGATGTTGAAAATAACTACACTCCGCATTATATCATACCTGAAGATAAAAAAGCAAGAGTAAAGGAATTAAAGAAATTATCTGATAAATCAGAAACTGTGTGGCTTGCAACTGACGAAGACCGTGAAGGTGAAGCGATAGCCTGGCATTTAAAAGAAGTATTAGAGTTGCCCGAGAAAAAAATCAGAAGAATTGTTTTCTCAGAAATTACCAAACCAGCAATCCTTGATGCGGTAAAGAATCCGCGTGGGATTGATTATAACCTTGTGAACTCACAGCAATCGAGAAGAATTCTTGACAGGTTAGTTGGTTTTGAACTTTCTCCTATCCTTTGGAGAAAAGTGAAACCAAAATTATCAGCGGGAAGGGTTCAATCAGTTGCTGTAAGATTGATTGTTGAACGTGAAAGAGAAATAGATTCATTTAAATCAGAATCCAGATACAAAGTAACCGGCAATTTTCTTGTAACCGGGAAAGATGGCAAAAAATCTGAGTTCAAAGCTGAAGTACCCGATTATTTTGAATCATCCAAAGAAGCAAAAGATTTTTTGGAGAGTTGCAAAACTTCAGAATTTTTGGTTGAAAGTATTGAAAAGAAACCTGCAAAGAAATCTCCTTCTCCCCCATTTACAACTTCTACTCTTCAGCAGGAAGCAAGCAGAAAATTGCGTTTTTCAGTTTCACGAACAATGCTCGTTGCACAAAAGTTGTATGAAGCAGGCAAGATTACATATATGCGAACCGATTCAGTTAATCTTTCTGAAATTGCTCTCAATGCAGCAGAACAACAAATAAAAAATGAATACGGAAAAAATTATTCTCACCGCAGACAGTTTAAAACAAAATCTAAGACTGCTCAGGAAGCTCACGAAGCAATTCGTCCGACCGATTTCGGCAATGAAAGTATTTCAGGTTCCAGAGATGAAAAAGTATTATATGAATTAATTTGGAAAAGAGCTCTTGCATCACAAATGTCTGATGCTCAGCTTGAAAGAACTACTTTGAAAATCAATGTAAGCAAAGCTGATAAGTTATTTGTAGCAAAAGGCGAAGTAATAAAGTTTGATGGATTTCTTAAAGTTTATCTTGAGTCCATCGATGATGAAAACGGCGAGAACGGAGAAGATGGAATACTTCCGGATTTATCAGAAGGAGAAAAAATTTCATTCACCGAAATTACAGCCACACAAAGATTTACCAGACCGCCCTCCAGATTTACGGAAGCAAGTCTTGTGAAAAAACTTGAAGAGCTTGGAATTGGAAGACCTTCAACGTATGCACCAACTATCAGTACGATTCAGAAGAGAGGTTATGTTCATAAAGAAGAACGTGAAGGTACGGAACGTAAATATGAAGTTTTAACTCTTGATCAATCAAAAAAAATAAAGAGTGAAACACTAACCGAAATAACCGGAGCTGACAAAGGAAAACTGTTCCCAAACGATGTTGCAATGCTTGTTAATGATTTTTTGCTTGAACATTTTCCACAGGTAATGGATTATAAATTTACCGCACGCATCGAAGAGGAACTTGACGAGATAGCAAATGGTGAAATGGACTATCACGAAATGCTTGACGAATTTTATCCTCCTTTCAAGAAAAAAGTCGAGCATACGATTGAGACATCCGAAAGAGTATCGGGAGAGAGAATTCTCGGGAAAGATCCGGCAACAGGAAAGCAGGTTTCTGTAAGAATGGCAAGATTTGGTCCTGTGGCAGTCTTAAGTAATCCAAAAGATGAAAATGATAAACCACATTATGCTGGATTAAGGAAAACTCAGAAACTTGAAAACCTGACTCTCGAAGAAGCACTCCATTTGTTTAAACTTCCGAGACTTGTTGGCAAGTATAATGATCAGGAAGTAATTGCGGCAATCGGAAGGTTTGGACCTTATGTCAGGTTCGATGGAAAATTTTATTCCATTAAAGCTCAATATGATCCCCACGATATAGAAATTGATGAAGCGATTGAAGTAATTGAGGCTAAGAAAAAAGCTGATGCAGAAAAGACAATAAAAATTTTCGAAGAGAATCCAGAGTTTCAGATACTAAAAGGCAGATGGGGACCTTATTTAAAAGCCGGAAAAGAAAACGTGAAAATCCCAAAAGACCGGGAACCAGCTTCCTTAACTTATGATGAATGTGTAAAGCTGGCTGAAGAAGCAAAGTTAAAACCAAAACGAAAAGGAAGATTCAGCAAAAGTAAAACCTGATCTGATGTTAATAAATAATTATCTTAATTGATTATTTTGCTTTTATAAATTTCAAAATTAGTGATTTGTAATATGATGGCATTTATAGAGTGGAGTGTTAGTCCTGAGATTTTTCACCTGGGTCCAATATCGGTAAGATGGTATGGATTTTTATTTGCTATGGCTTTCGTGGCAGGTTATGTGATTATGTCCTGGATTTTTAAAAAAGAAGGAAGACCGGGAACAGATCTCGAACAACTTTCTGTTTATATGATATTCGGAACTGTTATTGGTGCAAGGTTAGGTCATTGTCTCTTTTATAATCCCGAATATTACCTCACACATCCAATAGAAATTTTTAAGGTTTGGGAAGGCGGTTTGGCAAGTCACGGTGCAGCAATTGGGATACTCATTTCATTATATCTTTTTTCAAATAAGAAAAAAAATTATCCGCTGTTATGGGTACTTGATCGAATAGTAATCGTAACTGCATTAGGTGGTTCCTTTATCAGATTAGGTAATCTGTTTAATTCTGAAATTATCGGCAAACCAACTGATGTTTCGTGGGCATTTATTTTTAGTTCTGTTGATGAACTCCCAAGGCACCCCACACAACTTTATGAATCTTTAGCTTACCTGATAATTTTTATTATGCTCTTCTTAATTTATTACAAAGGAATTGAAAAAAACCGGAGAGGTTTGCTATTCGGATTATTTCTTGTTCTGGTATTTACTTTCAGGTTTTTTATTGAATTCCTGAAAGAAAATCAAACCGGCTTTGAAGCAAGAATGACATTTAATATGGGGCAGATATTAAGCATCCCTTTTGTATTAATAGGATTATTTTTTATTCTAAAATCTTTTAAAGTTGAAAAAGCAAATGGATCTCATAGCAAAGATAAAAAATAAGTCAGTGGCTGTTGGAATTATTGGAATGGGCTACGTCGGTTTACCGCTCGGTCTGGCATTCGCTGATAAAAAAGTTAATGTTCTTGGTTTTGATCTTGACAACAAAAAAATCAATATGCTGAATAAAGGAAAAGGTTATCTGAAGCATATCAGCAATAACAAAATAAAGAAAGCAGTGCATTCAGGTTATCTTAGAGCAACCTCAGATTTTACAAGACTTAAAGAAGTTGATGCTATAATTATTTGTGTTCCTACTCCTCTTACTGAGCACAGAGAACCAGATATGTCTTTTGTGAAAAACACATCTGAGACAATTTCAAAATATTTGCGTAAAGGACAACTTGTTGTTCTTGAATCAACTACTTATCCAGGAACAACACGGGAAGTTTTGTTACCACTATTTGGAAACGCAAACGGAAAGAATAAGTTTAAAGCAGGTAAAGATTTTTATCTGGCTTTCAGTCCAGAAAGAGAAGATCCAAATAATCCGGAATATACCACATCTCAAATTCCAAAGGTAGTTGGAGGTCTTACTCCTCAATGTTTAAAAGTTGCAAAAGCTCTTTACGATCTCGTTATTATTAAAACTGTTCCTGTTTCTTCACCTGATGCTGCTGAAGCAACAAAATTATTAGAGAACATCTACAGGTCTGTTAATATAGCTCTGGTTAATGAACTTAAAATGGTATTCGATAAAATGAAAATTGATATCTGGGAAGTGATAGCTGCAGCTTCAACAAAACCATTTGGTTTCAAACCGTTTTATCCGGGGCCTGGATTAGGTGGGCATTGCATTCCTATTGATCCTTTTTATTTAACCTGGAAGGCTCGAGAGTTTGAGATCAATACGAAATTTATTGAGCTTGCCGGTGAAATTAATACGCAACAACCCTATTATGTTGTTGCAAAGTCTGCTGAAGCACTAAACAAATTCAAAAAAGCTCTGAATAATGCAAAGATATTAATTCTTGGAGCTGCGTATAAAAAAGATATAGATGATATGAGAGAATCCCCGTCTCTGAAATTAATTGAACTGTTTCAGGAAAAAGGTGCTATTGTTGATTACTATGATCCGCTTGTACCCGTTTTACCTAAAACGAGGAAGTTACAATCTTGAATTGAAATCAATCAAACTCACAAAAGAAAAAATCATGAAGTATGATTTAGTGGTACTAAGTACTGATCATTCAATATTTGATTATAAATTTATCGCTTCAAATGCTAAACTGATTTTAGATTCACGTAATGCATTCGAAACGAGAAGAATAAAATCTACTAAGATTATTAAAACTTAAGTAAATTCTGATGCGAACGACTATTTCTTAAACATCGATTCGATAGCATCGATTACCGTATCAACTGAAATCTTTTCCATACAAGAAATATCTTCAGTACAATATTTTCTATAATAACATTTACATTCCTCGGAGGAACAGAGTTTAATCCCCTTTCCATAAAGTTCAATTTCATGTATTGAAGTTGGACCGAAAAGTGCGATGATTTTTTTCTCAAGTGCTGTTGCAATATGAAGAGCAAGTGTATCAGCAGTTATTACCAAATCACATAAATCAACAATTGCAGCAAACTCTAGCAACGAGTTGTCAAGTCCGGTATTAATAACGTAGTCAAATTTTTTCTCCAGTTTATGAAAAGTTTCAACTTCCTCAGGTCCGCCAAGTAGTAATAAATTAAACTCATTATTTCCAAGTCTTGTAATTAATTCCTCCCATCGTTCAAGAGGCCAACCTTTACTTGGCCATTTGGTACCAATACCTACATTTAATCCGATTACAGGTTTTTTAGAATTTATTTTTGTTAAAAATTTCTTTCTTAAAATTTTTTCTTTTTCAGTATCAGATACTTGGATCATTGGTATTTCTACAGGTAACGCCAACTCTAAAATTTCATACATCAACTGTTGATTTGATTTTTTATTCGCTTTTTTATATTGATCGAAAGCGCTCATTTCAAGCCAAACCTTTGATGCTGTTGATGTTGGTTCAACATATCCCATTCTATTTAAAACAAATCCTATTTTTTCTTTTGCATCTGTGAAAGCCGCAATTGCGGAACTAATTTTTGAGGTATCAAGATTGATGACCATATCATAACTTTCTGCTTTAATTCTCAACAATGCATCGTCTTCAATTGTAATTACCTCATCAACAAGAAAATTATTTTTAAATAATTCTTTTGCATTCTGTCTTGTACACCATTCAATATAACTATCGGGAAACTTTTTCTTAAGTGGTTTCAATATAGAAGTTGTTCTAAGAACATCACCAATGGCATCGAGTTTAATGATGAGAATTTTAAATGAGATTGGTATGTAATGATTACAATCATCACAAATTATACCTTCATTTTTATTATAGGAACAAGGTCTGTCTCCTTTAAAATGGGCGCAATCAATTTTGAGCATATTTAATATCCTTTATGGAAAGCTGGTTTGTACAAAATTATCAATAGCGGCTATTTTACCAACATTTTGATAGTTAAAATGTAATCAAGAAGTAATAAAAACTCTTTTCGTTGCATTAATAATACCAATCTGAATTGAACTATAAAAACCAAACAAAACTGCAAAAGCAGCTACTATTACTTTTCATAAAAAATTGCACTTATGTTTATTTCCATGTAATTTATGAAGTGATAATTCACTGTGCTGTTGTATTAAATAACTATTTGCAGCTATTCTGATTTATAGCTGCCAACAAAAACAAATTATTGGAGGATCTATGCAACTTCGAAAAAGGGCATTCGGGTTAGCTGTAGGATTGTTCTGGGGGTTATTAATTTTACTGGGAACTTGGTTTCTTTTATTGAGAGGTTCACCAGGTGAAGTTTTTTCAAAAGCAAGTTCATTTTATATCGGATATTCCTATAGCTTTGGCGGTGCGATTATCGGTTTTATATATGGTTTTGTAACCGGATTTATTGCAGGGATATTCATCGCCTGGTTATATGAAGTTTTTTGCAAAATGCTTTATAAAACTGATTCTTCAAAATAAAAATCATTCTCATATTATCCCCACCAATCAGGTTGGTGGGGAAATTTATTTTTAAGTCATTCTGGTTAAAAGATGGCGATTTTATTTTTCAATTTTTTAACGAATTAAGATCATCTTCTTTGTTTCAACAAAAGCAGTTCCTGAATTTTCGGATGGATCACTAGCTGTTATCCTATATACATATACACCACTTGTCAAACTATTTGCATTAAATTCTATTTCATAAACTCCAGACCCTTGCTTTGTGTTCAGTAAGGTTAATATTTCTGTGCCAAGTATGTCATATATTTTGATCACAACTCTACTTTCGATCGGTAGCTGATATCTGATTTTCGTAGTTGGATTAAACGGATTCGGATAATTCTGGTGCAAAACAAATTTATCAGGAGTGATATCAACTTCGATTTCATTCGAGTATTCATAACTTCCATTCATATCTAATTGTTTTAATCTGTATTTAAGTTTACTTACTCCCGCAATATTTTTATCTGTAAAGGAATACGAGTTTGGCAGACTGCTGTTACCTTGACCACTAACAAATCCGACGGTAATCCAATTTTCTGCATCAACATATCTTTCTATTTCGAAACCATAGTTGTTTATTTCTGTTCCTGTTATCCATTCAAGATACACTTCATTATTACTCGCATTTGCCGTAAATGATATAAGTTCAACAGGAATGATGTCATTTTGGTATTTAAACATTGTACCGTTCATTCCTCCAATCCAACCGGTAGTTTCATTTGTAAAGCAAAGTGATGTCAAATCATTTTCGGTTACATCATCATACAAAATCCAACTATTACCAAAATCTGTTGTGTTAAGTATTGTTCCATTATCACCACATATCCAAATAGTGTTTGAATTAGTGAAAGTTACAGCTTGAAGATCGTTCAGAGAACCACAATTTAGAGTTACCCAAGATTCGCCTGCATCTGTAGATACTAAAACAGTACCATTATTTCCAACACACATACCCAAAATCGAGTCATAAAATTTAATATAGTTCAAATCATTGGTGGTTCCACTTGTTTTACTAACCCAGGTTTCACCTGCATCTGTAGATTTTAAAATACTGCCAGCTTTACCGATTGCCCAACCCGTATTGATATCGTTAAAGTAAACACTTGAACTACTGACTGAACTTTTTTGGATCCAGGTTATCCCGCCATCAGTTGATTTAAAAATTCCAGTGTTATATTCATCATTGGTTGTCCATCCAATATTCTGATCAATAAAAAATACGGAAGAATACAAACCTACACCTGCAATCCAATTCTCGCCACCATCAGTAGTTCTGTAAAAACCTGTCATTCCATCACCGACAGTCCATCCCATGTTTTCATTAACGAAATAAACTGATTTTGTTGCACCATCTGAACCTTGAAAAAATTGTTGTGTTTTCCAGATTTTGCCTCCGTTAGTTGTTTTAAGTATTACATCACCAGCCGATGGAAGCCAACGATTCCTTTTTCCTACTGCCCAGATAATGTTTTCATTTAGACAAAAGATAGAGTAAATATCGTCTCCGTTATAATTTGATGATTTGTCGCCGCTTAAGATTTGTAACCAGGAATTGCCATCATCTTCGGTTATAAAAATTGCGCCGGTAAAACCGACAGCCCATCCCTGTCCATGGTCATTCCCGCTTACTGAAACTAAACCATTTTCTTCCCATCCACTATACCTCCGAAACCAAGTAGAACCACCATCTGATGTAGTATATATTTGTCTATCCCAGCCATAGCCATTTCCTCCTACAGCATAACCTATGTTCTTATTTTTGAAATAGATTGAATTAATTCCTCCGGTTATATAAATATTAGTTTGTTCAATAAATCTTTTTTCGTTTTTCTTAAAACTTGGTGTTATAATTAATTGAATCCAGGTATCACCGCCATCAGTTGTCTTAAAAATTATATTTTGATTTGTATAACCGCCACCAATAAAACCGGTATCAGCATTTAAAAATTTAACGGCAAGTAATGACGAGTAATCATAATAAAAACTACTATGCTTATTACTCCAGCTTGAACCACCATTAGTAGTTTTCAGTATTGCATATGATCCGCACTCTCCTCCGACAGCATATCCTGCTGATGCATCAACAAAATTTACATCATACAAATCACTATTGGTGTTCGAAGATTGATATCTCCAGGTTGAACCACCATCAATAGTTTTTAATATTGTTCCTTCAAACCCTACAACATAACCTATTTCATTATCAATAAATTGAATTTTTGTTAAGTGATTTGTTGTTCCACTTGTCTGGTTAAACCATGTTTGTCCACCGTCAGTTGTTTTAAGAATAGTTCCTGACTCACCACATATCCATCCAGTGCTTTGATTAACAAAATAAATTGATTTTAGAATTAGTGATGTGCCACTATTTTGTTGAACCCACTCAATTCCAGCATTCGTAGTTTTTTTTATAAATCCTTCTGAGCCAATTATCCATCCTAAATTGTTATCTACAAAAAAAGTTGACCACAGATCATTACCATCCGGAACAGGGTTTTGATTTGTCCATTGTGCATATTGAATCTGAGTTACGAGTAGAAAAAAAATCAAAATTCGTAATAGGGACATTGCAGAAATTTTCCTTAATGATTGACAGTAAATTAAATGCATCATAAGATTCACTCTCATTCCCATAGTAAAAACATCAAACAAAATATGAGCAATATCTTATAGTATTTAACTATGGATGTTGGATGTTGTAGCAGGTTTATCCAATCATCATTCCACTAATAAATGTAGTTAATTAACAATTTATTGACTATAAAGTTATCAATTGAAGAAAGTGTATCAATTTTAGGCGAGACTATCGAATATCGAAATATCCAGAATTAAATGGCACCACAAATAGTAAACAACAATAACAACAACTATATATTATAAATTATGAAATGTAGGAATCAAAATGAGCAAGAAATGATCAAGAATAAGTTTTGAGCGAGAATTCAAAAATCAGAATTGCAAAGATTCAGTACCTGTTAATTTCAAACTTAATTGCCAAAGTTTCATCGCAGTTTCTTTACTATATGAAGCAGATGAAGAATTGATTTCTTTTTTTTCAAAGAAATACTTTCCAGAGATTCTACCAACTTCATCAGATGAAGCCAAATACACAACAGTTTCAGATGCTTTCTGCGGTGAAATTAATTTTAGATTAAGAATATAAGAGAGGTAATGCTTCATCCATGGAATGAGTCCGTTATTTCTGCTAAAGTTTGTTGCCACACCTCCCGGATCAACAGCATTTACTGTTATTTTACTACTTTGTAATCTACTTGCTAACTCGTATGTAAAATACAAATTTGCTAATTTTGATCGTCCGTATGCTAATCTCCTATCATAGTGCTCTGGTGCAACTATATCATAAAGTTCTTCCGTTCCATTTGCATGTGCTGCTGATGAAATATTGATTACTCTACCTTGTGAGGATTTCTTTAACATTTCAATTAAAGAAAGTGTTAATAAAAAATGTCCGAGATGGTTAGTGGCAAAAGTTAATTCTATTCCCTCATCGTTTTTAAAATAATTGTCGAACCTTGCGCCAGCGTTGTTAATTAAAACATCAATGTGATTAAAATCAGATTTTATCTTTTCTGAAACATTTCTCACTTGCTTCATAGAAGAGATATCAGCTTTGTAAAATTTCACTTGAGTATTATTTTTTTCCTTGATTTGATTGCAAATCTTTTCTCCTTTTTTCTCATTTCGCGAAAGAAGAATTAATGAAGCACCAGTATCCGCAAGTTTTAATGCTGCTGCTTTCCCAATTCCTGAGGTAGCTCCTGTTATTAAACAGATTTTGTCTTGCATGATTTATGATCCCGCTAATTAATAATCAGTATTTCTTTTTAACATTTTTGAAAAATCAATGAAGAAGATTAACCAGAATATTATTCCTAAAATGTGAAGTAACTCTTCAATTATTTCATCGTAGTCGAAGTCAATTATTTTACCATCTGACAAGAGATCGACGGTATTTGCCAAACCAAATAAAATATAAGAGATGATAATCAATAAGTATTTATTGTGTGACAATAGTTTCATATAGAATAAAAAATAGGTACCAACCACAATAAAGTAAAATAAATATGTAATCAAATTTGAAATGTTGAATTCAGACCTGAGTAAGTGATGTGGTCTAATTTCAATAATAAACGCTAAAAAGATTGTAATTATCAAAGAAGATATAAGAAAATTCTTTGATTTTTTTTCGATTTTATTGCCTCTTAACTTCAACATCATATAAATAATAAAGAAACAGGTTATAATAAGTAGCGTTATTTTAATATACACTAGCATCTGACAACTATTTGCTTAAGGAATTAACGGATATTAAATGATGCTGATTTACAGGTATAAAATTTTAAGTGATTGTACTTTGTATTATTTTTCAGGTGGTTTGAAATCAAACAGAAATATTTCAAGAAACTTCAACTCAAACAATTTTAATTTTAACAAAACAATAAGAGTGGAATAAAAACTCCCTGACAATATTCTGAATGAATATCACAATTACAAGACGATTAATAATTACAATGTTGAAAAAAAAATGAAGAAAATATTAAGGTTAATTGGAAGTTTAATACTGTTATTGGTGATAGTTATCATTGGTTTTATTATCATTACCAAGCCTTCGACTCCACATAAAGTAACAGTTAGTTCGCAATCAATTATTTATAGAGTGCTTAATGGAAGTCCATCCGAAAATTTGACGAAAGTCATTGAATTAATGGGTGGTATAGATAAGTTAATTGGCGAGAATGATATCGTTGTGATAAAACCCAACGTTCAATGGTGGAATCACGGGGCAACAAATCTCTCCGCGTTGAAAACTTTTGTTGACCTGATAATGAATCGTCCCTCAGGTTTTTGGGGTGAAGTTGTTATCGCTGAAAACTGTCACCATGGAAATGAGCCTTGGGAAGATGAAACCACAGGATGGAAGAAGAATTTTGAAAGAAATTCTGACATCAAGGGAATAAATAATTTTAATGACCTTACTAATCATTTGAAAAAAAATTATGGTGATCGTTATACAACTTCTCATTGGATTGATGTTGCTTATGGAACGAAGCGAGTTTTCAGTCCTGAAGATGGAACAGGTTATGTTTATTGCGATGGGACAGGTGGTGTGCCGTTAATTTATATGGATAATGGTGAAACCGGAGATAATTTTCGTGAAGTCATAATGACATATCCGATTTTTAAAACTGATAAAGGAACTATAATTGATCTTAAGAATGGTATCTGGAAGGATAGTTCATATACAGAACAACCACTTCGCTTTATAAATTTCGCAACTATAAATCACCATAGCCACTATGTTGGAGCTACTGGTGCAGTAAAAAATTATTTCGGAGTAGTTGACATTAGTGGTGGCGGCTGGGGTAAACTTGCTGAAAAGTATAATAATTTTCATTCCTTTGCATACAATGAATGGGATTTTGGACCAGTTGCCGGAACAATGGGTTCTGAAGTTGCTATGTTTTTGAACACCGTCCGCAAAGCCGATTTTAACATTATTGCCGCTGAGTGGGTTGGTTTAGCTTCACGAACCGAACCTCCGGTTGCACATACAAGAACTGTTTTAGTATCAACTGATCCGGTAGCGTTGGATTATCATGCAACAAAATATTTACTTTATTCAAACTCAAATATTCCTATTCACAATCCTGATGATGAGAATAGTCCTCTTCGACATTATCTTATCAAATGTGCAGAAAATAATGGAGGTATTTTTGATGAGACACAAGTTGAAGTAAAATCCTTTGATCTTAAAACTAACTCATTCCAGACTGATGATAATTTAGCGGTAATAGGTGAGACAACCTGGGGCAGTCATTTAAAGACTCTCTATAAATACTTGAAATTCAGATTAGATTTTTGATTTATCAGCGATTTTTATAATTGAATCTTGTATAATATTGTCTAACAATACATAGAATTAATAAAAGATCTTGTAAGAATAGTAAATAAAATCTATGTTTTAATCTGGAATTCTGTTTAATATTTGTATCTGAAATTCTTCATTCACTTGAAGTTCAATAAAATAACTTTCAAGTGCTGACAGAAGAATGTTACTCAAATTTTTGCTGTGCAATCTCAAAGATATTATCAACTAAACCTGAAGGATTAACTTTTAGTTACTTCTGATAGTATCTTATTCTAGAACAATAATAAAAAAAATGACTAGTGTGAGGATAAACTATGCTGCACTCTCTCAAAGGCATTTATCTTATTTTTTTCATGATCGTTTTGCCATTTTACCTTTGTGCATCAAATTATTATGTAGATAAAAATGCGTTGGGTCAAAACAACGGAACATCCTGGGTTAACGCCTGGAAAAGCTTTTCTGCAATCAATTGGAACTTAATACAGCCAGGCGATATAGTTTATATTTCAGGTGGAACCGATTCTACTGTGTATTACGAACAACTAAATATTCAAACTTATGGTTCACTAAATAATTATGTAAATGTCCGAAACAGTAATGATCAGGGACATAGCGGGAAAGTGATTATTGATGGTAATTTTGTAAGGGATTTTGGTATATATATCGAACAAGGGTGCGGAAGTCTAAATCGAGATTGGATTTATGTGAAGGGATTTGAAGTTCGTAGAACAGCATCACATGGTATTTATCTGCATTGTAATGTTAATCATATCGTTATTGATAGTTGCAGAATAACTGAAACATTAGGCAGAAGCATAATGATTATAGGCAATGATGATTACTATCTGACTGAAGGTGGTATATGTGCAGAAAATATTGAAATCAAAAATTGTCGGGCAGAATCACATCCGGATGAAAGCATTTCAGAAGATGATGTTTTCTATATTCAAATGGTGGCAGGCATAAATATTCATCATAATTATATTCATCAGCAAAACCGCCAAACAGGAAGAATCCCGCCAGATCATATGCACATAGATTGTATCCAAATGCATGTTACAAGAGATGTAAAAATATGGAATAATATAGCGATAATAGACTCAGGGGTATATGGGCATGCTATGATATTAGGAATACAATCAAGACCAGGAGAGATTGATACAAATATAATCTATAATAATTATATATATGGAGGTGGACACCTTCAGCCAGGCGGTAATCCTAATGTTCCCGAACTTTATCTCAGGTGGTATGGTTATGTTAATAGTGTTTATCCACCCACTTTTGTTTTTCATAATACGATCGTAACAGCAAATGGTGGATCATATCCGATATATCACGAAAGACCAGCACAGGTCAAGAATAATATTATAGTCCAATTCGGTACGAATGGACAAAATCCTGCTAACTATGGTGGTGTAGGCAGACCAACGTGGCAAGGTGGTTACAATTCCTCGTGGTATAATGATGCAGATAGTTCTGGCAATAATTTAATTTGGCGGGATTATAGTGGTATTGTATTTAGTGGAAATAGATTTAGAGGAAGTGGTGGTTATCCTATTGGAACGCCCTCTGGATGGTTAGGATGGCTAAACACATATGGTGGAACTGGTGTGAATGCGTACCCTGAATTTGTTAATAATGTTAGACAAAGAAATGGCTATGTTCTAAATACAAATTCTCCAGCTAGAAATTTGGGCGAAAATTTGCAATCTTTTATTGTGAGCAAAGGATTACCTTGGTCTGATATTAATGGTAATCCAAGAGATTCATCACCTGATATTGGTGCTTATCAATATTCAAGCGGAAGTGATACAACATTCTTTTTGTCGGTTCAAGTAATCAATAATTTCAATTTAGTATCTGTACCAGGAATAAATCCTGAAGGTATGGGAGTAAACACCTGGTGGGCATACAGAGATCAAACTGCAAATGTTTATAAATTTGCAAACGGATACCTACCAGTGACAATCACAACACCAGGAACAGGATACTGGATGAAGCACTCAGGTAACAGAAATTATAACACTGGTGATGAATGGCCTGCAACTGGAATCCAAACAGTGGCTAACACTCCGATTAACGGCACATCAGGATGGAACATGATCGGTGGATATGACTTCAGTGTATCCACATCCAATCTAACAACCAATCCCGCAGGATTAATATCCGGACCAGTTTATAAATTTTCTACTAACTACCGGCCAGCAACAACAATAAATCCCGGATATGGTTACTGGATCAAACTATCGGGTGCAGGCCAAATTATCTTACCACAAACATTGGAGAAGGGAGAGGAACCGAGAGAATGGTTCCCCGAGGATTGGGGCAAAATAATATTTACAGATGCAGCAGGTATCTGCTATACATTGTTTGCAGTTAAAGGAAAAGTCGATTTAAATCAATACGAATTACCACCCGCACCTTTAGAAGGAATGTTTGACATAAGGTTCTCAAGCGGAAGGATAGCTGAGGATCTTGAAAATGGTGAACATATAATAGAGATGACAGGAATTATTTATCCTATAAACGTAAAAGTTGAAAATATGAATATCACATTGCAGGATGAAAATGGGAAACAAATGACAGCGACTTTGAATAATGGAGAAGAGACAAAAATTAATGATAAATCTATTAACAAATTGAAAATAGTTTTCGGTCAGATAATCACGCCGGAGAATTATTCACTTGAGCAGAACTTTCCGAACCCATTTAATCCCAGCACCACTATAAAGTTTTCATTACCGGAAGCAACTCATGTAATATTAAGTATTTATAATGTGCTTGGTGAAAAAGTAACTGAATTAGTGAATGAAAAGTTGGAGGAGGGCAGATATAGTTATACCTGGAATGTACCACAAAGTGGATTAGCAACTGGATTGTATATCTATGAACTAAAAACAGATAAATTTATTTCTGCAAAGAAGATGTTGTTGGTTAAATGATGTCCAATAATATTTTCACTCTAAGTTAAATAAATGATATCCCTCCTATCTACTAGCTAGTTTAACTGGGATTTTTAGTTGTTGTTTCCAGACAATTTTTTGGAGTGAGATAGTTCAGCTATTAAATAAACATAAGTGCTAAGTACCATAATAATTATTACCTGAATGTATATCGGTGTTGCAATAAAACTACCTTCAATTAACGATAATTTAATAAACAAATATTTGATAAGATAGTACATTATCTTACTTAGTAAAATACTCACTGACATACATAAAAATTTATTTCCATAAACCTTGGTTAATTTGAAATACAAGACTACGTTTAACAGCAGGTCGGCTATTAGAATAAATGTTTTAGGAACTGATGGATGGTTTGAAAGAATTAATGAAAATAATGGCAATAACAAGCCAAGCAGATAAGCACCTTTTTTTGAACTATGGATAATTGATACTACAACAATTATCCTCATAGGTTCGAACAGGTAAAGTGGAATATTTATTATGCTTGAAATATTCGGCAGAAAATAAATTATTAGTAGTCCGCAAATAATAAAAGTCAAACCTTTCAAGTTCTGATAACTCCAATACAACAACATTTATAAAAAATATCCTTGATACAATTTACATTTTTATAGGCATATAGCATGGTAAAAAAAATTTATTCGACAAGTAACGAAAACTTTTTAATTTTTTATTTAGAGATAATTTTTTCCGAAGCACACGATGCTATTTGCAAAATATATCTTCTTTTTTTGATTTTTATTTATTATTTGCGCATTTTTGATGTGTCTTTTGATATCCTACCATCTGAGAACCCTATGATACAATTGATTTGAATAATAATCTTTCAATAAAAGAAACTTTTTATGAATTTTTTATTACAAAATATCCTATTCGTTTTGTTGGTTACACAATTTGCTTACCCGCAATGGACTAACCAAAACCTTGTCCCGGATAGGAACGATCTTTGGTCAACTTTTTTTATTAATGATAGTACTGGCTGGATGGTTGGCTCAAGTGGATTTATTAAAAAGACTACAACTGCTGGTAATGAATGGTTTCAGCAAAACAGCGGTACGAATTTAATTTTAAAAGCAATTCAATTTGTTAACCAAAATACAGGATGGATTTGTGGTGAGTTCGGACTAATATTAAAATCAACAGACGGCGGTACGACATGGGATTCTCTTCAAAGCGGAACAACACAACATTTATCTGATATTTATTTTTATGATACCGACACGGGTTATGTTGTTGGATTTAACGGAACAATATTAAAAACCACGAATGGTGGATCGGTGTGGACGAATTTAAACTCCGAAACAAGTAACGATTTATTATCATTGGATTTTGTTGATGCTTTTATTGGATACGCTGCCGGAGAGGTAAATGATACAAGTTCAGTGATTAAAACAACGGATGGTGGCTCAAGTTGGATTGATAAGTCAAGTGGTTTTCCAAGAACGAATGGCAATTGTATTACTCTCGACTTTATTGATGCCAATGTTGGTTTCATTGGTGGTGGTGGTGGTAGTACTTTTTTCTATAAAACCACAAATGGAGGAGATACGTGGGCTATGTCTGGATCATTATTCCAAACGAGACAAACAAAGATGGATAGTACGGAACAACTGAGTATTTATCCATATGGTGGAATAACTTCAGTTTACTTCAAAGATTCGAGTAACGGTTGGTTTGTTGATTGGAGTAGTGGTGTTGATAATATTATTCGAACCACTACTGATGGTGGGATAACTTGGAATACTGAATATATTGCTTGGGGTATATATGCTAACGCATTATTATCTATTTTTCTTACACAACATGGAAATGGACAGGCGGTTGGCGTTTACGGCATTATTTGTCTGAAGAAAGAAAGTACTTCTGATTGGTCTCAAATTCTCAGTGGAATGATGGATGACATTCATTCGATTTATTTTATTGATGAAAATATTGGTTGGGCAGTAGGAAGTCGTTACGGAAATCCCGACAAGGCCATAATCTTAAAGACAACTAACAGCGGAAAAATATGGAAAACTCAAATGGAGACCAGTGCCTATGGTATGAATTATGTTCATTTTATTAATGAATTGTTTGGGTGGGCTGTAGATTCAGATTTTGGCGAAGTCTATTTAACTACAGACGGTGGAGATAACTGGAATCGTAATAGTAGTCTTAGCTGTTGTGCCACCTCTGTTTTTTTTGTTAACCAGAATACTGGTTGGTTAACTGCTAAAGGCAGCAGCTATGAAGGAATTTATAAATCAATAGACGGTGGTGTTACGTGGACACAAAAAAGTTCAATCAACAGTTCGAGTATATACTTTTCAGATATAAATAATGGTTGGGCTGTTGGTGTTGGCGGCAGCATATTAAAGTCAACGGATAGTGGTGAATCGTGGGTTAGTAAAACAAGCGGAACAACGAATAATTTGAACTGCGTAAATTTTTACAACTCAAATGTAGGAATGTGTGTAGGCAATGCAGGAACGGTCTTATTATCTTCTGATGGTGGTGAATCCTGGGTTTCACAAAATGTCAATACCACAGAAAAATTAGCATCTGTTCAATTCACAAATTCTTCAACAATCTGGATTGCTGGTGATAATGGAACAATTCTTAATACAACTGACCTGGGAAATAATTGGACTTCTTTTACCGGAGTTACTGGAAAAGATTTAACTTCACTTAGTTTTGTAAACGAGTACACAGGATGGTTTGCGGGAATGGATGGAACAATGTTTAAATATTCAATTGAACCTCCTCCCCCACCAACTCCTCCCGTCTGGACCAATCAAATTACTATAAAGGATGCAAGCGGAACTGAATTGAATCAAGTTTTAACGTTCGGTCAACACATAGATGCGACAGATAGTATAGATGCATCGCTCGGTGAGTATGAACTGCCGCCGGCACCACCGCCAAGTATTTTTGATACAAGATTCAACTTGCCAACTAATCCACTGGTTAGTTCGCTCATTGATTATAGAGATAGTGCGGAGACAAATATTACCTGGAATTTGACATTTCAACCTAGCTCAGCAGGCTATCCGATGACATTTAGCTGGGATAGCACTGCTTTCCCTGAAGGAACTTTTTATCTGAAAGATAGAATTAATGGTTCGTTTGTAAATGTTAATATGAAAAACCAGAGCAGCTATACTCTTACAAATCAAGCTATAAATTCTCTAAGTATTAGCTACAGAGGTTTATGCAGTATTATGTCAGTAAACGATGAGTGGAATATTATTTCGGTGCCGCTGCTTGCAGATGATATGACATTAAGTAATTTATTTCCATCAGCTACTTCTCCAGCCTATAGTTATAATGCCGGGTATATTTCTCACGATACTTTAGAAACAGGAAAAGGTTATTGGTTGAAATTTGGAGCGAGCCAACAATTACAAATTTGTGGATTAACACAAGGCGATACAGTATCAGTTCATGAAGGCTGGAACCTGTTCGGTATATATGAGAAAGACATACCACTAAGTCAGATAACTACCACACCGCCAGGGATAGTAGCAACGTATTTTTTTGAATATAATGATGGATATTATATAGCCGATACGTTACTATCAGGAAAAGGATTCTGGGTAAGAGTAACAGATGATGGAGTTATAAATCTGAATGGAGGGCTGCTGAAAAATGAAGAAGAAGAAAAACTACTCTTAGCAGATATAAATCCGAATTGGGGAAAAATTATTATTACTGATAATGAAGGAAAGAGTACAATACTTTATGCAACGGATAAAGAAACAGATTTTAGTCTATATGAATTACCTCCGCCGCCGCCTGCAAGTGTATTCGATGTAAGATACAGCAGTGAAACATTAGCAGAAAATATTAGCAGCGAAAAAATAATTCAGATAACCTCTGAGAATTATCCTATTACAATCAGGGCTGAAGGAATCAACATAATAATCAGAGATAGAATAAAAGGAGAATTATTAAACGAAGAGCTAACAAGTGGTGAAGAAATTATGTTAACAAACTATAAAATTAGTTCAATAGAAGTTTCAGGAAAATTGACAAGAGAATTACCCATCAGCTACGAACTGTACCAGAACTTTCCGAATCCGTTCAATTCGAATACGGTTATAAAGTTCTCAATACCAGAGGAGGCGTACGTAACACTGAATGTTTATAATGTGCTCGGTGAAAAAGTTATTCAATTAGTAGATGATAAATTAGATGCAGGTAAATACAGCTACAACTGGGATGCAAATGATGCTGCGTCAGGTATTTACATCTGTGAATTAAGAGCAGATAAATTTGTTACTTTTAAAAAAATGGTTCTGCTGCGATAAAATTGTAACAGATAATTGTTAACTTAGAAAAAGAATATCAAAATCGAATTCCTTCAAATTTGGAACTTATTAAAGGCAATTTTGAAATTAGATAGGAATTCATTTATTTTTTAACAGAAAGAATTCCTTCATTTGATCTTCTTACATTTTACTTCTGTGTGAATTATTCTGGCTGCAACTGATATGAAGAAAGATCAGTAGTAATGAAAATTAAACGTGGTCAATTTAAAACACATAACTGAAAATAGATTCTTAAGAAAATATCATGATTTTTCAATCGGGGTATTGATAATTATGATGTCAGTTTCAACAATTACTATTTCACCCCAGTATCAAAAAGAAAATTTCACTATCACCGAAGCATTACCTACCTGGCAAGTAAATAATCCTGTATCAAAAGTTTTTGTAATGGATCAGATTCCTCCTACTGCCGGTTCATTAGCTGCTGGCGATTCCACGGTACCGAATGAATATCTTGTTGATCCTGCAATTGACACTCTGTTGCTGATGCTGAAGACACAAGGTATTCACCTATATAAAACAGCGACACATCCTTCAGGAATAGTTAGTTCAAATGATATAGTGATAATCAAAGCAAGTTTTCAATGGGATTTCAGAAATACTACAAGCACTGACAGAATTAAAGGTTTAATCTGGCAAATCCTTCAACATCCGGATGGATTCACAGGTGAAATTCTTATTGGAGATAATACACAATGGGCTCCTATTGGAGAAGATGATAATAATTCTGAAGATACGAATCAAGATATTCTTGATGTCATTAATACATTTCATTCCAAAGGATATCCTGTTTATTTATTTCGATGGGCAGATATGATGTATAATGTTGTAACTGAATATTCAGATGGTGACTATCTCGATGGATATCCCTACGATCCTAATTCAAAGATCAGTTATCCAAAATTCAAATCACCTTCAGGTAATTATTATATATCATTGAAGTATGGGATCTGGGATACAAATACTCAAACTTACAATCACGATCGTCTTAGCATAATTGATTTCCCGGTTCTGAAGGCTCACGGATGGACTGGCGCTACACTTGCAATAAAAAACTGGGTAGGAGTACTTACAGTTGCGTATCAGAACGAACGGTATGGAGGCGGTGATCCTATGCACTTTGACTATTTTTTCAGCCCGTTTGCTCTGGTCGCTAAAGTAATGCAAGTAACATTTCCAAAGCTTACAATAATTGATGCAGCGTGGACTAACCCTGAACGTAATTACGGAAATATAGCAATACAATTAAATATGCTACTTGGTTCTACCGATCCATTTGCTGCATCGTGGTATGCTGCTAAATACATGTTAACACCAGTTGCATATTATCCTCAAATTACAAATCCAGATCTATATGTTGGCTACAATTCTTATGGTAAATTTTTATTAAATAATATAAACTGCATGCACGATTCCGGGTTTGTGGTAACTAAGGATTCTGCAGAAATATCAGTCTATGATAGAACAGTTCTATCTGTAACTTCAAGTAATATCCAGACTGATCCGTATGAACCTTCCTTATTCAAACTCTATCAAAATTTTCCAAATCCTTTTAACTCACAAACTCGAATTACTTTTGACATTTATAATTCAGCAATTATACAACTACACATTTATGATACAAACGGTAACCTGGTGAAATCGCTTATAAAAGGAGAAACCAGAGATGAAGGAAGCTACCAACTACATTGGGATGGAACAAATGATCAGGGTATAGAACTTAGTTCAGGTGTTTACTTTTATAAACTGAAAGTGGGAAGTTTTAACGAAACAAGATCTATGATATTTCAAAAATAGAATTGATAATAAATGATTATGTTATAAAAATGTTATTGCCAACAGAATTGAAAGCCGTAATTTGTTTATGTAACGGATTGTGATTGAAATGAATAAGTATTTTGTTCATATGTTCAAATTTGATACGAAATAATTTTGTTCTGTACTAAAATAATACTCATTCTCAATATCATAAATTTTAAGATTGAATTTTGAAAATTTTACCAAATTTAATTGGTATAATCATTGAAAAATTTTTTATTAAATTTCACTTCGATTGCTCTTACTATGTCATCTTTGTGATTTTAAATATTATTAAAAGAGTCTGATTGAGCTCTTTAAATCTGAATATTTGTTTAGTTTATTTTATAGGACTATTTTGAAAAAGTTTACATTATTTATATTTATTCTTTCTGTTCAGTACTTATACCCTCAATGGGAGTTGCAAAATCCTTACCCTACGGGAAATATCCTAAATAGTGTGCATCTTATCTCTGAAAATGTTGGATGGGCTGTTGGTCAGGCTGGTACAATTCTGAAAACAGCAGACGGTGGTGTAAGTTGGACATTAAAATCAAGCGGGACAAAATCCGAACTCACGGATGTATGTTTCATCAATTCAAATAATGGATGGATCATTGGTAATGGTGTAATCCTGAGAACTACCGACGGCGGAGTAGTCTGGAATCTTCAAGAAATTCAATATTCTCTGCTAAGTGTATGCTTTACTGATTCCATTCATGGAACTGCCGTTGGTTATAACGGAATAATTCTCAGAACTACTGATGGTGGAACTAACTGGACTGCACAAACAAGTGGAACCACTAATGAGTTAATAGGAGTTTTCTTTTCAGATGACTCTACGGGAACTGCCGTTGGCAAGTCGGGAACTATCCGCAGAACTACTAATGGTGGCGCTAATTGGTCGGCACAAGCAAGCGGAACCACACAAATATTAACAAGTGTTTTCTTCACAAGTAAAAACACAGGTACAGCCGTTGGTTTAGAATCAACAATTCTTCGAACCACTAATGGTGGTACAACCTGGTTACAACAAAATACATCAATTATTACAGGTTTAGAGGACGTTTATTTTACGGACGCGGATAGCGGTGTAACTGTAGGTTGGGGTGGAGTTATATTACGAACCATAGACGGGGGTACAAGCTGGACTGAACCAGAACATTTAACAAAAACTTTACTTAGCGTCCACTTTACTAATCCAAATGTAGGTGTTGCGGTCGGAGTTTATGGATCTATTATGAAAACAACTGACGGCGGTAAAACCTGGAATGCATTTTCAAGCGGTTCCCAGGTAAATCTTTTCTGTACCTTCTTTACTAATAAAGATAGTGGATTTGCTGTTGGTAACGCCGGAAGAATTCTTCAGACTACAAACGGCGGGACAAGTTGGGATGTGAAAATATTTCCAATGGGAAGAGAATATGGATTTAAGGGTGTTCATTTTCCAAAGGGAAATAAATTTAAAGGACTAGCTGTTGGTGAAACCGGGGTTGTTTGCAGAACAACTAATGCCGGAGTTACCTGGGATACTTCAACAGTCGGGACAAATCATTTGAAAAGCGTTTTCATGACTGATACTACTAACGCGATAGCTGTTGGTGACATGGGGACTGTTATCAGAACTACCAACGGTGGAATAAGCTGGAATACAATTTCGAGCGGAACTTCAAATAATTTGACAAGTGTCTTCTTCACAAATGCAGATACAGGGTTTATTGTTGGTGATGCCGGAATAATCCTCAAAACTACTGACGCAGGGATAAGCTGGGATTCTATAACCAGCGGAACAGATAAGTACTTAAATTGTGTTTACTTTTCTGATGCAAATAACGGAACTATTGTTGGCAATAATGGGACAATTCTCAAAACTACTAACGGCGGAACAAACTGGACTCCACAAACAAGTGAAATAACACTACATTTGATGGGTGTTTTCTTTACTGATGCTAATAACGGAACTATTGTCGGAGAAAGCGGCTCAATTTTCAGAACTACTGATAATGGCACAACCTGGACATTAGAAGAAACTAATACACCTAATCCATTATTTGGTGTATTTTTTACAAATACGAATAATGGAACTGTTGTTGGACAAGGTGGTGTAATTTTGAGAACCTCAGGTTCTCCGGATTTTGTAATTGCAAATTTAAAAGTATATTTGGAAGGACCCTATAACGAAAACGCTATGACAACAATACTTAATACATATAATCTGATCCCTCTTACTTCTGATTCTGCATATTCAACTGCTGTCTATAATTATACTGCAAGTGTTGTTGGAAGTATTCCAAATTCTGATATTGTTGATTGGGTGCTTGTTGAATTAAGAACCGGAACAACCTCCGATTCTATAGTTGGTAAACGTGCAGCTTTTATTAAAAGCGATGGAACAATTGTAGATATTAATGGTTCGAGCCCGGTTACATTCACTGGCTTAAGTTACAGTAATTATTATGTTGTTATTAGACACCGCAACCATCTCGCTATAATGAGCAAAAATAAAATTGCTTTAAGCAGCAGTTCTGCATTATATGATTTTACAACGTCTCAATCGCAAGCATATACTTCTGGTACTGACCCTATGATAGCTCTTTCTGGTGGTGGTTTTGGAATGATTGCAGCCGATGCAAATACATCTGCAATTATAACAGCAGCAGATGTTACACCAATAATTTCAAATCTTAATAATTCTGTTTATGTTGGTGCTGATGTAAATATGAGCGCAATAGTAACAGCTGCAGATGTTACGAAAATAATTTCAAATCTTAATAAAGCTACTAATGTACCTTGATAAATAGGAGAAAGTAATGAAAAGTTTATATTATCTAATAGCAATTGTCTTCTTGATATCTTATACAATCTTTGCCCAGCAGCGTTTTGCAACACATACAATCACAAATTTTGATGTAAATACCTCAATAAATAAATTTTCTTTTGATATTTATTCCCTGAGAACAGGCACACTATCCGTTCGTGTAGGTCTTACTAGTTATTATATTAACTATAATAATACAGCGTTAAACACGCCTATTCTGTCCAACGTCAATCCTAAATATACAGTAGATTCTCCAACAGGAGATTACGATACAATGAGGGTTCAAATCTCTTTAGGTAAAATTGCTGTTACTATTAAATTCATTGGAAATGGAGAAGGAATTGGAGATCTTCTTTCAACCACCGTACCCACAGGTGAACGTATTTGTACAGTAACTTTAAACATTAGTAACCTAAACGCCCTTGCAGGGGTGAGCTGGGATACCACAAATAGCGCAATGCAAACGGTTTCCTTACAGAATATCACAAATAATTATCAGGGTTCATACGAAAGTCCTCTGCCTGTTGAACTTTCGTCTTTTACCGGGAAAGCAGATGGAGATAAAAGTATAGATTTGAAATGGGTAACAAAAACAGAAGTAAGCAACTACGGATTTAATGTTGAGAGAAGAATAAACGAAGGTGAATGGAACACTCTTGGTTTTGTTAAAGGAAATGGCAACTCAAACTCACCAAAGCAATACAGCTATACAGATAATGATCTGTTTGCAGGTAGCAGCAAGTTTCAGTACAGGTTAAAGCAGATTGACACAGATGGTCAGTTTGAATATTCGGATGCAATTGAAGTAGAAATAGTGCCAACTCAGTTTGAACTTTCGCAGAATTATCCGAATCCATTTAACCCGAGCACAACGATTAGATTCTCACTTCCAAAGGAAACTCGCTTAAAAATTAATATTTACAATCTGCTTGGTCAATTAGTAGAAACACTTGCTGAAGGGAATTACGAAGCCGGTTATCATAAAGTCACATTCAATGCTTCCTTTCTGCCAAGCGGTGCATACATTTACAGAATTGAAAGTGATGCTTTCGTTCAGGTCAAAAAAATGATGCTGTTGAAATAACAAGCAGTTGACTAAAAAGTAACTTAGTTCCGTAGGAACGTCCTGTTTGTAGAAAAAAATAAAAACAATTTACAAAACTCCATCGGAGCGACCTGTTCATGTGAATTCAAAAAAATGATAGGGTGCTTTCACCTGCGTCCTCGCAGGTGATACAATACAGGAAAGAATTGTAAAGAGTAATAACAAGATCGTAGATTTTTATTACAAACAGTACACACTTCTGGTGTTAATTTGGTTCAACTGTTCATCTTGTTTGCCGCAAATTACACTAATTAACACGAATATATTAAGTAGATTGAAAGATGTCATCCTTTTCGAGAAGAGAAAATAAAAACAATAGACAAATCTCCATAGGAGCGATCTGTTTGTAGAAAGGAAAAAGTGATGCAATGAAACGTAAAATAATTTTGTTAATAACTCTGTTATTGTTGAGTTACGGTTATTCAAACGCTCAGTATGGACCGGTAGTTTCCTTTACCTATGATGATGGGTCTGATACCTGGCCTGCTTTGTTTAATGTATTCCAGGAGTACGGATTTCCTGCGGTTGTTTACATAAATGCTTTGAATTGGTGGGTCAATGGTGCTGGATATAATGCTGTTAACACATTACTTGAAATGAAGGCAGCCGGGTGGGAGGTAAGCAATCATACCTATAACCACGATTTAGGAGTTACAGAAACCAATGTCAGCCAAATGAAAAGCTGGCTTGATTCTCATGAATTTCCAAATTCAGGATTTGCTTCACCTAATAATGATTGGTCTCATAGTCGAGTTAATATTGTTAAGAAATACAGCTCATATTATTCCAGGGCCACAGAATTACCGGGGATGTCTCAACCTTTTGATTTATACCATATAGAACGGATTAATCTGACAAACAGGGACAACATAACAACAATCAGAACCATGCTGGATTCTGCAGTGGCAAATAATAAGTGGATTATCTTTATTGCACATGAATTTGGCGGTACTTATAGAACTCCTGATGATACGTGGTATCAAAGTGATTCGCTTTTAAGGCTGGTTCTAAATGCTGTAGTAGAACGTGGGATTCCTGTTAAGTCAGTCAGAGAAGTCATTAATGATTTCTTCCCCCCTGACTGTGTAATTGAGTGTTCAAAAGATTCAATGCAGTTTCCAGTACTTCCCTATTTTGAACAGCCTGAAAGTCAAGCAGAACCACCAGTGTTCAACACATCCGTCTGGAATGAATACTGGCATAATACTACATGGACAGATCCTCACCTTATAGGGTCGCCTGTTGTGTATTATAACACTTCAAATGATAGTTTACAAGTTATGAAGTTTCACCGTTATGTCCTCAATGGTCAATATGATGTAACTGCTACAATTCTTTTGAAAAACCCCGGCGGAACTTACAGGTTATATTATTCATTTGATTCAACCAATACAGCGCAATACAATGTGGTTGTAAATAAAAATAGCGATGTTTCTTTGGGTCCGGTTACGGTTACTAACGGACAGTTCGCGCTTTACACTCAGAATGCAGATGTAGTCTCAGGCGGTGCTGGTGATGTTGGATGGGCATTTATAAAGTTATTTGCAAAGCCGTTATTGGTAAACATAAAAGTATTTCTTGAAGGACCTTATAATGGCAGCGGGACAATGACAACAACACTTAACACACAAGGGTTGATACCAAAGTATCAGCCATTCAAAAAAGCTCCCCTGGAATTATCTGGGAACTGAAGCAAGAGCAACTTTTCCAGCAAATGTAGTGGATTGGGTATTAATAGAATTAAGAAGTGACTCAACTACTATAGTGAGCAAACGTGCCGGATTATTGTTAAGTGATGGCAGCGTAGTTGATGTTGATGGATCTGGTCCGGTTAAGTTTAAAGGTATAAGCAATGGCAACTATTATGTTGTTGTTCGGCACCGAAACCATCTGGCAATAATGACTTCATCTGCAATTGCTTTGAGCAGCAGTTCTCCATTATATGATTTTACAATAGCTCAATCACAAGCTTATGGTACTGATCCTTTGGTTGCACTACCAGGAGGTGGTTTTGGAATGATCGCGGGTGATGGAAATAACTCTACAATCATAACAGCGTCTGACGTTACACCGATAATTACTAACCTAAATAATTTTGCTTATCTTGATGCTGATGTAAATATGAGCGCAATCGTAACAGCAGCAGATGTTACGAAAATAATTTCAAATCTTAATAAATCAACTAATGTCCCATAATAAAAAGGTTAGAGTAATGAAAAGTTTATTTATTATAACTTTCACTTTTTTATTATCGTTGAATATAGCTTTCGCCCAAAGGATTGCTACACATACATTAACAAATTTTGATGTAAATACCTCAATAAATAAATTTTCTTTTGATATTTATTCGCAAAGCACAGGAGCGCAGAGTATTCGGGTTGGTCTCACAAGTTATTATATTAATTTTAATAATACAGCATTAAGTACACCTGTAATTTCAAATATCAATCCAAAATATACAACTGGGTCTCCAACCGGAGATTATGGTGCAATGACAGTGCAGATAGCTTTAGGAAAAATTGCTGTTACAATATCATTTTCTGGAAATGGAGATGGTACGGGGGACGTTCTCTCAACTTCAAGCCCGAATGGAGAACTTATTGGAACCGTAACTTTAGATATTACAGACCAAAACGCCACAGCAATGGTGAACTGGGATGAAATTAATAGTAAAATGAATACACCAACATTTCAACTTGTAACGAACAATTATCAAGGATCTTTTGATGGCGTATTGCCTGTCGAACTAACTTCCTTCACATCAAAATTATTGAATGACAAGATCCAATTAAACTGGGTAACAAAGACGGAAGTGAACAACTACGGATTTAACGTTGAGAGAAGAATTAATGAAGGTGAATGGAACACAATTGGTTTTGTAGAAGGAAATAGAACGACAACAGAATCAAAAGAATACAGCTTTAGTGATAAAGATATTTACGCCGGAGGGAGTAAATTTCAATACCGGTTAAAGCAAATAGATTTTGACGGAAGCTTTGAGTATTCAGATGTTGTTGAAGTAGGAGTAGTCGCAAATCAATTTGAACTTTCACAGAATTATCCAAACCCGTTTAACCCAAGCACAACAATAAGGTTCTCACTTCCAAAGGATACACAGCTAAAAATTAATATTTATAATATGCTCGGTGAGTTAGTAAAAACACTTGCTGAAGGAACTTACCAAGCCGGTTACCACAAAGTAACGTTTTCCGCTCTAGGCGGATCCACTTCCAATGGAAATGTTTCTTTACTTCCAAGCGGAGTTTACATTTACAGAATTGAAAGCAATGAGTTTGTGCAGGTAAAAAAAATGATCCTGATGAAATAGTATCAAGTTTATCAGCAGCATTTCAGTGTACTTTAAGTTAGGAATACATGCGTGTCCGAAATCTTATAGCTGCTGACTTTATGTCTGCTAAATTAACCTGTAAACGCAAGTTAAGGTTAACAACAACTCTATGGCAAATAAGTTCTTATAATTAGCATATCTATGTATTATTATAGCCGGCTTTAACAATTAAATCATTTATTTTTTAAAATCAATTTCATAATTCGACTCATTTTATAACGGCAGCAGCTTTCATCTGATGATATACTTTTTCATTTTTTGACCAACCAACTAAATTTTCGTTTTGCAAGATTCATTTTTATTAATCTATCAAAATTCTCTGAATTGGAATTTGAATTTATTAAAATTGAAAATCTTTTTTCTTCATCTTTCGTTTAATGTATTTTTTTTAACCTTTATAACTGGTAAGATAATTGATAGTTTCCATTTGGAAATTATTGTTTATTAATAAGTATCAGGATCCGAGAGAGAATATGATGCAATCCCGGCTTTAGCACTTAACTTTCCTCGCAATTTCCATTCTCCTCAGTTAGTGTTTATCTCTCGTATCATTTTCTAATTCAATTATATTTTTTTAAATATTGGTTATTAAAATTTCCCGAAACACAATACTTGACGTCAATACAATATATGTCGTCCGGAAGTGATGATGATTAATTATTTTCATCTCAAATCTTTTCATATTCGTCTATTTTTAATTTTTAAGAACACGGCATATTAGTTGTCAAACTTCTGATGCAATTGTAGCTTCGTTACAATTCAAAAAAATATGGTGCAAGTTTATCAATTAATTTGTTTAGCAGAATTAAGTTATTATAAAAAAATAATCTTGGAGAACATATGAGAGCAATTCAACAACTCATTAACCTTTCAGTGTTATTTCTCTTTATAACACTAACAGCATATCCAACAAATCATTATGTGGATAAAAATGTAGCCTCGAATGGTAATGGACAAAGTTGGGCCACTGCGTGGAAAAACCTTTCAAACATTAACTGGAACTCGATACAACCAGGTGATGTTATTTATATTTCCGGAGGTTTTGACTCTACAATTTACCACGAAAGTATAACCATAGGGGCAAACGGTTCCTGGAGTAATTATATTTATTTAATGCCGGGTAAATATGCACCTAATCCAAATGGACACTCTGGCAGAGTTATTTTGGACGGAGATAGTGTGAGAAGTACCATTGTAACTATAGATGGCAGACGTTGGGTTTATATTAAAGGACTTGAAACAAGACACGGAACTGGACGTGGGTGGAATATAATAGGAGCAACAAGACATATTGTTATTGATTCAGTTTATAATTATGAACATTCAGATCATCATATGGCGATTATAGGCAATGCCTGGGGTGATTCCTGGATTGGTGATAATGACAGTACCTCTTTAATCACTGATGTTGAAATTAAGAATTGTGTTATGTATGGATATAAAAATCATAATAATCCCGGCGATGATGACTTAATCATAATTGATGCGGCTCAAAAGTTAAATATTAATAACAATTTTTTACACATACAAAATCAGCAAATAGGAGTTCCTATCGGTCAACATAAACACATTGACCCTTTACAAACAATTGAAGTGAAGAATGTTAAAATTTGGAATAACGTATGTATTGTTGATTCCGGTTGCTACGGACATACTATGATACTTGGTATGCAATCAGGAAATGGTGGTGTTGATACGAATATAATTTATAATAATTATTTATATGAAGGTGGTCACTTGAATGCCAATGGTGACCCTTCTGTTCAGCAGCTTTATCTCAGATGGTATGGACAGGGTCCTTATCCACCAACATTTGTAATAAATAATACTATAGTTGGAGCTAATGGTGGTACATACCCATTATATCACGAAAGACCAGCCTGGGTAAAAAATAATATTATTGTGCAGTTAGGAACAAATGGACAAAACCCTGCTAACTATGGTGGAGCGGGTAGAGAAACCTGGCAAGGCGGATGGAATACTTCGTGGTATAATGAAGCTGACAACAGCAACAATAATTTAATCTGGAGAGACTACAGTGATATAGAATTTGGTGGTAATAGATTTATGGGCAGTGGTGGTTCTCCAATTGGTACACCAAATGGTTGGTCAGGTTGGACAAATAATTACGGTGGCGTAGGTGTAAATGCTAATCCTGGATTCACGGGTAATTATAGATTAGGAAAATTTGAAATAAGTGAAAATTCACCCGCACGAAATGCGGGGGAAAATTTAAAAACTTTTATAGAGAGTAAAGGATTACCATGGACGGATATTGAAGGGAATCCAAGAGGTACTACTCCCGATTTGGGAGCTTATGAATATGTTGCTCTTCCAGTTGAATTGGCATCATTTACGACAACTTATCAGCAAAACAAAATATTACTCAACTGGATAACTGCTACTGAAACGAACAACCTTGGATTCGAAATTGAGAGAAGGCAAAATAATTCGGAATGGCAAAAAATTAGTTTTGTGGAAGGACATGGAACAACTTTAGAACCACAGTTATACTCCTATAGTGATGATATAAGCTCACTTATATTTACATCACTTGCTTACAGGCTTAAGCAAATCGATCTTGATGGAAGTTTTGAATATTCAAACATTGTGGAAGTAGAGATTATGCCGACTAAGTTGGAGTTAGCACAAAACTATCCAAACCCGTTTAATCCAAATACAACCATTAAATTCTCACTACCAAAGCAAACTCAACTTAGAATTAATATTTACAATATGTTGGGTGAATTGATAGAAACACTTGCTGAGGGAACTTTTAATGCTGGTTACCATAGTGTGACATTCAGTGGTACTCATCTGGCAAGCGGAACTTACATTTACCGATTGGAAAGCAGTGAGTTTGTTCAGACAAAAAAATTCCTACTACTGAAGTAGGCAAGAAATATTATTGTAAATTCTCCCAGAGTTATCAAGCCTGATTATAGAAGGTTTTACTCTGGGATTTTTATTTTTAGAATTTCTATCATTATTAACTCCGGAAAAATTAATCCCGCACATTTATAACAAATAATTATAAAAAATTAATTAAAGTTTTTTTGCAATTTTGTTTTCAGATATTTAGGTTTTCTTTTCTCTTTGCTTAAAAAAATTTATTAAATTCTTTTTCCTTCTTCTGCTTTACAATCAATAATTCTTATCAACTCATAGGCAAATTTTACGGATTTGTTATTAGTGTTCAATATGTGACGAGTAATTAGAATAATAAAATCGGGACAATTTATTTGGTTTAGTTTTTGAGTTAATTTGGACATATTTGCAAGTGGTTGTGGAATTATCTCTACTTAGCTGTGATATGCAGAGAATTTTATACATTTTTTTAAGGAGAATACATGAAATCCATTTTACGCCTAATTAATCTATCATTATTAGTGATATTTATATTTCAATGTAATACAAATATGTATTCATCAAATTATTATATTGATGGAGATTTAACTACTGGAAGCAATAATGGCACATCATGGGCTAATGCCTGGCAATCAATTTCTGCTATCAATTGGGGTTCTATTAATCCTGGTGATGTAATTTTCTTTTCGGGGGGTACAGATTCAACTATTTACCACGAAAGTCTTTCAATCGGTGCGAGCGGAAGTTGGAAGAAATATGTTTATATACTTCCAGGTAAATATGCACCGAATCCAAATGGACACTCTGGCAGAGTTATTTTAGATGGAGATAGTGTAAGAAGTACTATTGTAACTATAGATGGCAGGCGATGGGTTTATATTAAAGGACTTGAAACAAGACACGGAACCGGACGTGGGTGGAATATAATTGGAGCAACAAGACATATTGTTATTGATTCAGTTTATAATTATGAACATTCAGATCATCATATGGCGATTATAGGCAATGCCTGGGGTGACGACTGGATAGGAGATAATGACAGTACTTCTTTGATTACCGATATTGAAATTAAGAATTGTGTTATGTATGGATATAAAAATCATACTAATCCCGGTGCTGATGATTTAATTATTATTGATGCTGCCCAACAGATAAATATTAATAACAACTTTTTACACATACAAAATCAACAAATCGGAACTCCTCCTGGTCAACACAAACATATTGACCCATTACAAACTATTGAAGTGAAGAGTGTAAAAATATGGAACAACGTATGTATTGTTGATTCAGGATGTTATGGTCATACTATGATACTAGGTATGCAATCAGGAAATGGTGGTGCTGATACAAATATAATCTACAATAACTTTTTATATGAAGGTGGTCATTTGAATGCTGATGGAAATCCTTCAGTTCAAGAACTTTATCTCAGATGGTATGGACAGGGACCTTTTCCACCAACATTCGTAATAAATAATACTATAGTTGGAGCTAATGGTGGTACATACCCATTATATCACGAAAGACCAGCCTGGGTAAAAAATAATATTATTGTACAATTAGGAACAAATGGACAAAACCCTGCTAACTATGGTGGAGTAGGCAGAGACACCTGGCAAGGAGGATGGAATACTTCTTGGTACAATGAAGCTGATAACAGCAACAATAATTTAATCTGGAGAGACTATAGTGATGTAGAATTTGGTGGTAACAGATTTATGGGCAGTGGTGGTTCTCCTGTTGGAACACCAAATGGTTGGTCAGGTTGGACAAATAATTACGGTGGCGTAGGTGTAAATGCTAATCCTGGATTCACGGGTAATTATAGATTAGGAAAATTTGAAATAAGTGAAAATTCACCAGCACGAAATGCAGGGGAAGACTTGCAGTCATTTATCGAGAGCAAAGGATTGCCCTGGACTGATATAAATGGTAATCCAAGAGATTCTTCACCTGATTTAGGTGCTTATGAATATACAGAAACGCACGGAGATTTAGGTTCTAATAGTTCTTATACACTAAGTCAGAATTATCCCAACCCATTTAATCCGACAACAGCAATTGAATACTACACTGCTAAATCAAGTCAGGTTAAGTTGGTTGTATATGATATGATAGGTCAGATTGTACAAACTCTGGTGAATGGTGAGAAAGCATCTGGTTCTTATGAGGTTGTGTTCAATGGAAATAATCTGACAAGTGGAGTATATTTTTATAGATTAGAGATTGCAAATTTTGCTGAGACAAAAAAGATGATGTTATTGAAGTGAACAATTGGCTGAATTAATTTAAGTCTATATTAATTAAATCTTCCATTTCTGAATCGAAAACTGATGGCTGTTAATAATAACTCGAGGATAGAAAAAAGTTCAAATCCAAAAATTTACATGAATTATACACATAAACTCCCTCACCCGATACTTTCAATATTTGTGTATATAAATGATCTTGTCTCAGTACGATGTCAACAGAAATGGAATCATAGAAGAGGGAAATCTTTTTCATAGAAAAATCTATGAATTTCAGATATAAAAAAATATGTACTTTAGTAAAAGGTGTTTTGATTAATTCTTACTCTATTTTTAGTTGGTTTCAAAGGATTTGTTTTTGACCTTTCTCAATTGCTAAAAATTATTATTTTTTAACTGAGAAATATTATGCTTTTAGCTGAACTGAACTCAATGACTAAACATATCCCAATCTTCACCTTCACAGAAAACATTGTTTTCAATTATCACATTGTGCTAGTGTAGTGTTTAACTCGATCTCGTTATTCAAGCACAACCTGATTTTATACAAATAGAATATTTATTGAGCTATTTTCTTATAATCTTAGCACCGACATTTATGCAAACTTTGTCGTCCATATTTGGCGGTAGTCAAAATTGCAGTATCTACAAGATAGTCTATAAATTTTTTAAAGATTTCTTAATAAATGCTAATAATAAATCTGTTTAATACGGCATAGCAATTGAGATTTTTTCAGTCATAAATGTGGTTGGATAATTTTCACAATATATGATGCATACAAAAACTAATGAAGTTATCGAGCTGCGATAATTTTAACAATTCTAATTATAAGGAGAACGTATGAGATTGATTCAACGACTACTATCATTGATAGTTTTATTTCTATTAATTTCCATTTGTATTTATGCAACAGACCATTATGTGGATAAGAATGTAGCTTCGAATGGCAACGGACAAAGTTGGGCAACAGCCTGGAAAAATTTATCTAACATTAATTGGAACTCAATACAACCAGGCGATGTTATTTATATTTCAGGTGGCCCTGATTCTACGATTTACCACGAAACATTGGATGTTGGTAAAAGTGGTAGCTGGAAGAATTATATTTATATAATGCCAGGTAAATATGCACCAAATCCAAATGAACACTCTGGCAGAGTAATTCTTGAACAAGACAGTATCCGTGAAAATGCTGTCGAAATCGACAGTAAAAAATGGATATATATTAAAGGCCTGGAAACTAGACACGCAGTTGGTCGTGGTTGGAATATAATCTATTCATCAGCTCACATTGTTATTGATTCAGTTTATAATTATGAACATTCAGATCATCATATGGCGATTATAGGCAATGCCTGGGGTGACGACTGGATAGGAGATAATGATAGTACTTCGCTGGTTACTGATGTTGAAATTAAGAATTGTGTTATGTATGGTTATAAAAATCACACCAATCCCGGCGATGATGATATTATTATTATTGATGCTGCCCAGAAAATAAATATTCATCACAACTTTTTACACATACAAAATCAACAGATAGGAACTCCCGTTGGTCAACACAAACACATTGACCCTTTACAAACTATTGAAGTGAAGAATGTTAAAATATGGAATAACGTATGTATTGTTGATTCAGGATGTTATGGTCATACTATGATACTTGGTATGCAATCAGGAAATGGTGGTGTTGATACGAATATAATTTATAATAATTATTTATATGAAGGTGGTCACTTGAATGCAAATGGTAACCCTTCAGTTCAGGAACTTTACCTCAGATGGTATGGACAGGGTCCTTATCCACCAACTTTCGTGATAAATAATACTATAGTTGGTGCTAATGGAGGCACATATCCATTATATCACGAGAGACCAGCCTGGGTAAAAAATAATATTATTGTGCAGTTAGGAACAAATGGACAAAACCCTGCTAACTATGGTGGAGTAGGCAGAGACACCTGGCAAGGAGGATGGAACACATCCTGGTATAATGAAGCTGATAACAGTAACAACAATTTAATCTGGAGAGACTATAGTGATGTAGAATTTGGTGGCAACAGATTTATGGGCAGTGGTGGTTCTCCAATTGGTACACCAAATGGATGGTCTGGCTGGGTAAATACTTATGGTGGTGTAGGTGTAAATGCTAATCCTCAATTTGTAAATAATGTTAGAAATATTGATGGCTTTTTTATAGGTGCTAACTCTCCGGCAATTAATGCGGGAGAAAATTTACAATCATTTATAGAAAGTAAAGGATTGCCATGGAAAGATATTTTAGGTAATCCAAGAGATTCATCACCAGATTTAGGTGCTTATGAATACGATGGTTTACTTGACGTGCAAGAAGAATTACAACCATCAGCTTATAAAATAGAGCAAAACTATCCCAATCCGTTTAATCCGTCGACAACAATTAGTTATTTCATCCCTACATCTTCATTTGTGATACTGAAGGTTTATGATATTTTAGGAAATGAAATTAGGAGTTTGGTAAATGAAGAAAAGACACCAGGAAATTATCAGTTGGAGTTTAATGCAGCGAACCTACCTACTGGTATATATTTTTACAGACTTCAAGCTGGTAGCTTTATTGAAACCAGAAAGATGGTGCTGATGAAATAGTACCGAGTGATCCTGTAATCCTGAGCCTGTCGATAAATTCAATTTTAATAAAAAGTAATTCGACAGGCTTATTTTATATTAAATAAGAAGTTTTGATCTATTTATTTTCAATCATTTTTTCATAAATAACTTTCATCGATTCCGCTTGATTCTTCAACGTATATTTCGTAGTACTAAGAAGACCTGCATATTTTCCCATTCTCTCTAGTTTTATTCTGTCGGTAAATGCCTGTATAATCTTCTCTGATAAACTCTGCTGATTGTTAGAGGATAGAACGAAACCACTTTTTCCTTCTTCTATAAACTCCTCAAAATCTCCAACGTTTGTTGCAATTACTGGTCGTTCAAATGTATATGCCAGATTAAGTATCCCACTATGTGAAATTCTTCTATAAGGTAAGACTACGACATCAGATGCAATAAAATATTTAGCAACGTGTGCATCAGGAATAAAATCAGTATGATAGATAACCACAATCTCCTTTGGAAATTTTAATATTATTTCTTGGTATTCCAATTTGAGTTCAACGGGGTCAGGTCTCCCTGCAATTATCAAAACTAAATTTTTAATTTTTGAAGACATGTAAGGAAGGCAATTCAATAGTAAATCCAATCCTTTGTATTCCTTAATGGCTCCAAAAAATAAAAGAACATTCGCTTCATGAGATAAACCAAAAAATTGCCTTGCCTCAAGTTTTGATGGTGTTTGATTTGGAATGAGAAAATTAAAATCACCATGCGGAACAACTTTAATTTTCTTTTCGTTCAATTTTGTTTGTTGAAGCAGAGCTTTTTTATTCAGATTAGAATGTACAAATAAAATATCAGCTGTCTTATAAACTAAAAGATTAAAAAAATGATCAAGTTTATTCTCATTTAAAGGGGTGACATCATGTACGGTATGAGCAAGTTTAATTCCCACTAATTTGAGAAATACGAAATACAAGCTCTCAATTCTTCTTCTTCTGAAAAATTGAAAGTGAACAATATCATATCTATCCTTTCTTATAAGTCTATAGACTTTTAAAAGATAATTATAATACGTGAAAAACTTTTCAAATTTACTCATAGATTTTGCTTTTGCCGGCATAATCGTAAGGAGCGGAAAATTTGCAGTGCCATTATCTTTTATATCCTCAGTTACAACAAAACTTATATCAATACTATTCTTTTTTAATGCGTTACAAAGATGAATAATGTAATCATTGCCTACATTTGCATCCAACATCAATACTTTAATTTGATTTAAAATCATGAATTTGATTTACTTTCAGATAAGAAATAAAAAAATGAAATTTAAATTATTCGATTTAATATTATTTACTGTAATGATATAGTGATGAATCTGCCAATAAATAGTATTTTTATTAATATTCAGTTTTGCCTTCATAAAACTTAACATTTGCTTTCAAAATATTTTCGACTTGACTTATTAGGTGACTTTCTCACCACTATTTCCCGATTTAATCCTGAATAAATGTCTAACTATCTGTCTAAAGATTTCCTTAATTTCAGGCAGTAGTAGGTAAATCGTCAATAAATATGCAATTAATAAAACATTCTTAAAGATTAAGCTATCCGGTATAAACTGATAATAGAAAAGCAGCACTATAATTGTCAATAATGATGGTTTAATCAGATTAATCAAATCAATTTTCAGATTATACTTTATTAGATAGAGATAATGTAAGATTATTGAAAACAGACTATTCAATAGAATTGCATAGACTGCTCCCATAAAACCCCAAATAGGAACCATCAAGAATGCTGCGATCAAATTAATCGCACCTGCAGCAACATTGACCTTTAAAGTTGTTGAGGGGAGTCCTGCTGAAACCAAAGAATACCCCATAATGTTTGACATCGAAGTCAGATAGAAAGCAGCCATCAAAAATGAAAAAGCCATTGAAGAATCTAAATACTTATCAGAAAAAAGTAACTGGATTATCTCCTTATTGAAAAGAAAAGAAATCATTAACAACAGATTAAGTAAAATAGAGAAAGTAAAAAGCGATTTATTCATTAAAATTAATGCAGAATCACGTTCTCCCTTCGACAATAATCTTGCAAGATTTGGATAGAACACTATAATGAATGATTGAAATCCTTTTGCGCTAGCCTGTGGAATTTTACCTGCTACATCATAATTGGCTATACTAACCGGATTTAAATAGGCACTGATTATAAAAATATTCACTTGCGTTTGAATAAAATACGATATGCCAGAAAGGGAAAGCGGAATACTGAACCTTATAATTCTTTTAATATTTTGAAAATTTAAATCCCAATGAAAAATTTCTTTATAAGGAATTAAAGCCATTTGTAACAAAACAGTGAAAGTTACAGCTACGATTTCAACCAATAAAACATTCTTTAATGTCAATTCATGGATATACAAGATTACAAGCAACAATGCTACTCTGAATACAGAGGTTATTGTTTGAACTAATGCATATTTTTTAAAGAGGTTCATCCCCTGTAATAAATTATAAAACAACCCTCTGAAACTTGATAAAACGAAAAGTATAATAATTACATATAAAAATTCTGTTGCTGTAAAGCTAAACAAAGTCATTAAGGAGTTCCGAAATAATACTACAAGAATAATTGCAACAACTATTAAAATTATCCTAATCATTATAGTAGGAACAAAAGTAAATTTTCTTTCTATCTCATTCGTACTAGAAATAAACTTTACAAGACTTTGCTCAAGTGCCAAACCGCTCACTGTATCCAGGAACGTGGAAATCACAATTATTAACACATAAATTCCAAATTCTTCCTTTGTGATTTGCCGTGTAATAATAAGGATACTCACGAATTGAAATATCATGGACACAATAGTACCTAAAGAAGTGGCAGCGGAACCTTTTATAAAATCTCTTTTAAAACTTTTGTCCATATTGTCATTAATAAAATATCTAGGAGTTATGCTTTATGATGAATAACTAACTTAAATTAGTTTATAACGAATAAATTTTATTTATTCTATATCACACAACATTTATCAAACTATTCTTCAAAATCGAATCAACATTCAACATCTTTTAAGGTTCATATCAAATTTCTTTTTGATTGAACAATTATCTACAAATCCCAAATGTCAGTAACCTTCAAGATTATTCGAAGGTATATGCTTACTATACTTTACGGGTCTTAAGTTAAAATAGAACACTGCAATTGTAACATAGGCTGTCATAAAATAAAAGGTTGTAATTCCCAAACCTACCTTGAATAGTACAGATTCTGTGTAGTTTAAAGTTACGATTGATATAAAAATTAATATTGCAAGATTACTGTTTAACTTGAACATTCGCTGCACATATGCAATTATCGGAAATAAAAAAAATATAAACCCAACAACACCTAACTGAAGTAGTATTTCTATGTAACCGTTATGAGCTTCATTTACCATAAATCCCTCAAAATAGCTTGCAAATATTTCCAGTCTTGAAGAACCCATAATCCAATAAGTTGCGAAACCGTATCCAAGAAAGATTTTTTTTTCAACATCATTCAGTGCAAATTCCCAGATATCAACTCGGCCCGAAAGAGTCATATCCTTACCAAAATATCCCGGGATTAAACCGAATATCTCTGAAGAAAATATTAGAAATATGCCGCTAAAGGTTAGTATAAATAAGAACATTAAACCTAAAAATGATCTGCCGATTCCTAATTTAGAAAAAATTGATTCTATCTGAAAAACTAAACCCATAAGAACTAGTATAGCAACTGCAATTATGTTTGTTGAACTATGTGCCTTATAAATTATTAATACTGAAACAAAAATTAAAATAGAATCATACAGTTTTTTCAATCTTGTTCTATCGAAATTAAAAAGTACAATTGAAGATAAAAGACAATAGAAACTGTTTTGCGCAAGCCAGTTTTTTTGAACTTCGATTCCCCGCCAGGTTCCAAATATCGGATCAATTGCTGCTGGGATAAAACGACACGCATATAAATTAAAAAATAGATATGCTGAAACCACGATCTTAAGTTGTTTCAATAGGACTTCATGTTCAATATTTACTAGTGCTTCAACAATTACAAGAAACATTACAAATAACTGAAAAGATCTTTTTATTGATAACTCTGGGTGGTCGGACCAGAATGCACTTAATAAACATAATAGAACGAAAATGCTAAGATATTTTTCTGATTTTACAAAAGTTAATATTTTATTAAACCTTTTTGACATGACAAGTAATGATGAAAAAAACATGAATAAATAGACGATCTGATTTCTAATGTTGGTAGTCTCACCAGCATAGATATCAGCATAATTAGCAGGATCAAAGGGTATGTTAGTAGTAAAAAATATAACGTATAAGAGTATAAAAGAATTTATCTTAATCAGTAGATCAGTAAAATTAATTGGTTCGCGAAGTTTATTTAGTAAAAAGTCCAGCATTAAATAACAAAATAAATTTTGAATGCATTAAGTCGTTTATATAATTAAGATTAAAAAAAGATAAAAATCATTTATTAGAAAATTTGATCTTCATAATATCAATTTGCTAGCATTCTTTTTCCATATTGAGTTTACACATTCTCAAACATTACAAAAAATAATTTCGAATTTTTACTTTCGAATTTGCAAGAAAGAAATACTAAAAGTTATTATCTCTCATCCATTTTTCAAGTACAATCAAACTAAACAGAATTTTATGATTATCAGATTTACCATTGATATGATCTTTATACAAATATTGTACTTCCTCTGGTTTTAGAAATTCATACATACGTGAACTTTTATCCAGCAGCATACCATCAAATTCATTTGAAAGCGATTCCTTAAACCATCTATCCACAACATTTACTGCAAATCCACGTTTCTTTCGATTAATAATCTGCTTCGGTAAATAACTTGAACAAACTTGCTTGTGGATCCATTTTCTATTTCCAAATCTGATTTTAAATTTTGCCGGTAATCGTTCAACATATTCAACAATCTTTGTATCAAGATATGGTACACGAACTTCGAGGCTATGGGCCATTGATAATTTATCTCCATACATAAGTAATTCATCCGGCAGCGAGGATCGGATTTCCAGATATTGAAAACCTCCTAACTCATCTGTACTTTCAAGTAATTTTTCTAATTCTTTCCACGAGTCAGGTATCCTATTTCCAAATCCATCTGGCAAAACTTTTTCCTGGAAAAGATCACTGATAATTGATTGGGACATTACAGAAAATATTTGCTGATAACGAATCATCCGTTGAGGTACTTCGAGTGAATACAGACCTCTTCGAATAGACTCATTTCTTGGCAGTATTGTTAGCATTTTACCTACAGGTTTTCTCATAATCTCAGGTATAGAACGCCAATATTTACCGTATTGAACACCAAGATGACGAGTATATCCTCCAAATAATTCATCCGGTCCCTGACCCATCAAAGCAACTTTCACTTCCTGTCTTGCCTTTTGACAAACGTGATACATCGGAACAATTGAAGATGACGCTATTGGTTCTTCTACACAAGCAATAATTTTTGATAGTGTTTGTTCAAAGCTTTGCCGATTAATTTCGACTGAATAATGGGATGATTTAAATATCTCAGCAGTTTCTTTCGCATCATCTAGTTCATCGTCAGCAAATGATTTACCATAACCAACAGTAAAAGATTTCCAGCCTTCTCCAAACTCATTCATCAGTGCCAATAACATACTGGAATCAACACCTCCGCTTAATAGAATACCGAGAGGCACATCGCTAAGCAAATGGCTTTTTACTGCTTGGCGATATAACTCAAGTAATTCTTCTTTCACTTGCGCTTCACTTGGAACGGGATCAAACAATTGTGGTTTATAATTCCACCAACGTTTTACTTCAGCGTTACCATTTTCTACAATTAGACAGGTACCTGCAGCCAATTTCTGAATTCCATTATAAATAGTATGTGGCGCTGGAGTGTAACGATATCTTAAAAACAAATTGATTGCAGAAGAATTGATATCTGGCTTTTGATTCAAACCAGCAAGGATTGCTCGGATCTCTGAACCGAAATAAAGTAACCCATTTTCAATCTTGTAATAGATCATTTTGATTCCCATCCGATCTCTTGCCAAAACAAGTCGTTTCTTTTTTTCATCCCAGATTGCTAAACCGAACATTCCATTTAAATGATTAAGTACATCGATACCCCATTGTTTATAACCATGAACAATAACTTCAGTATCTGAGCGTGTTTGAAAGATGTGTCCGTATCCTTCAAGTTCTTTTTTTAACTCGGGAAAATTATAAATTTCTCCATTGAATATAACCCAAACATTTTTTTCCTGATCGGACATAGGTTGATGCCCGCCGGATAAATCTATAATAGATAACCGTCTGAATCCAAGTCCAATAGAATCTGAAATATGATATCCTTCATCATCAGGTCCACGATGAGTTATGGAATCAGTCATTCTTTTTAATTTTTGGATTGAAACTGGATGATTCTCTTTATAATAAAATTGGCCACAAATTCCGCACATATCACATTTCTATAATTTTGTTACTATTGTATTTTTATCATCCGGGATGTTTTAACAATGTGTCTTTTTTTCCGAAATGGTAAAAGAGATTTTAATCTTTCGTTTTGTTCGCTTCTGACAAAATGAATGAATTCATCACCGGCAGGACATTTGTCCTTCTTAAACCAAGCTTTTGAATATCCCACCAAGTTCAGAATACTTCCTATTAAAATCGGTTTATCGAACACTCTATAAAAACATCTGACGAGAAGAAATGTGGTTGAATAACCCAGAGTGTAAAACATCTTTCCACTTCTTAAATTCGCGTTGAATAAATTTCCCATTCCAGTACCTGTTGGTCTGTGATGAAGTACTTTTAATTCTGCTAAAGTTTGGACATTCCAACCCAGCTTTCTTGCCATTATTTCCATATATGCATCTTCTCCACCATACTTGAAAGGGATATAATAACCTATCTTCTCAAAACATTGTTTTCGGAATACTTGAATTGCTCCGGCAACTGTGTTAAGGCTTATGTTTTGTGGAATTACTTTATCATTTATACAATCCAAAATAATTCCACCTGCAATACCAAGTTTTGGATTTTTCTGAAATGCATAAAATATTTCTTCATAATAACTTTTATCAAGTGTAACATCGGCATCCAAATTTCCAATAAAATCAAACTGTTTTCCTTCTAATTTTTTCAATGCCAGATTGAGTGCATTAACTTTAGAACTAAAATTTCTTTCCTTATTTGGAGGCAAAACAATCAAGTCAATAAATATATATTTGTTCTTATACTTTTCAACTATCTCATTAGTGCTATCAGTAGATCCATCACTTACAATAATCCACTGCTCTGGTTTGATAGTTTGATTCAGAACCGATTGAATAGTTTTTTCTATATACGATTCTTCGTTCTTTGCTGCAGTTATTAAAACATATTTCATTGTTTCCGTGTCCGAAATTCAGAAATCAACTAAGTAATGCTTCATAAACTTTAATCAGATTCATACTCTGACTTTCCCATCTATGTTTTTGATATATTTCATATCCTTTATCGACTTTCTCTTCAGCTTTATCAGGATTCAAGTAAATATTCAATACAACATCAGCTAAACTTTCCGCATTACCTGAATCAAAAAAGAAAATTGAATCCTCATCAAAATAATCCTTTATCCCCTGTGTTCGTGGTACAACAACAGGTTTTTTCATATGCAAATATTCGAAAATTCTTGTCGGAAAATTTATTTGGGTAAAAGGACTAAGTCTGTTTGGAATTATTCCGACATTGCATCGTGGAATAATTTCTACAATTTTTTCAATTGGAACCTGCCCGAAATATTTTACAATACTATCCAAATTTAATTTTTTGACCATTGCCAGAAATAAAGGCAGATCTTCACCAGTACCATAAACTCTTAGTTCCAATCCGGGAATTTTATCTCTTAATAAATTTATTGCATTCACTAATTCCTCGAAGCCATATCTTTGAATAATTATTCCATGATACATAACAATATATTTATTCTCAACTGAATTTACCGATGATACATCACTCACCTTATTAAAAATAGTTTCCTGAGGTGAATTCATCACTATGCTAATTTTATCTAAAGGACAACCGCGGGAAATAAATCTATCTACAAAGGATTTATTTGTTGTGATAATTCTATGTGCAAACTTTATACTTATTTTCTCCTGCCATTTTAGCAACTTCATCAACAGACTATCATGATCCTCTGCAAATTTAGTTTTTAGCATCTCAGGTGTAGGATCGTGTAAATCCAGAATTACTTTTGAACCAAATAGTTTAGGTAATACACCAAGAAAAACTAGAAAATCCGGCATATTGTGAACGTGAATTACACTATATCGATTCTTTATCAATAATCGATTAACCAAGAAAAAGGAATGAAAGAAAAAGCTAGTGTACAGAAAAATATATTTCTTTTTGGATGACCTGGATTTGGAGATATTAATTCTATAGGTATTAACACCATAAATGATTTCAAATTTTGTTTGATCTGGAAATTTTAAACATATAATATCTACTTTATAACCCGCCTTAATCAAAGCTTCGGCTTCTCTGCGTGGTCTAACATCCTGAGGAAAATGGCTGTAAACCACCATTAACACTTTTTTCATTCTACTCCTTAGTTAACCGTTATCATTTTCTTATAATACTGTGCAACATCCTTTGGTAATGCATTCCAATATTTTCCTTCATAATTCTCTTTTACGTATTTAAGAAAATTTGAGTAATAGGATACGGGATATTCTTCCATTCCGTTCTGATTATTAAAATTCACATAATCAGGATGTACAATCAGAAGTGCCATTCCACCATTTTCAGCGATCCATTTTAATTTATCAATCCAGAATTGTGGTGATGATTCTTTCATAAGAATAAATAATGTAAAATCCTGATCTAATGTGTATGGTAATTCTACATAACCGGGTTGACCATTTTTTCGTTCAACCAGAAAAGGGAAAATAGTACCAACCCCATCCGGCTGTGGCTCAAACGGATCAGTGTCAAAAGTAGATGCATCATATTCAATATTCAGTTCTCCAATCCACTCCAGATTATGCTGCACTGCAGGAGCCCTGAATCCGACAATATTCCATTCTTTTATATATTGATTTATCTTGATTGCCCTTTCAGAAAATATCTTTTTGTTTTTGAATTTTTTGCCATCATGCTTTATTCCATGATTCCCGACTTCGAATCCTTCATTGACAATAAATTCCCGTAGTTCTTTATCAACCTTATATCTTTCAGCAACAAAATTAAACGAAGACTTAAACCCAAGACTTTTCTCTAACTTCAATAATTGTTTACATCTATCGTGACCTTTCCTCCATTCTACATCATGAGTTAATATGAAAGCAAACTCTTTCCCATCCGGCCATCCTTTCCAATTGTTGAGTTTTGTTTCGCTACCAGGAAGAATTGGCCAAATTGCTTTGTATTTATACAACTGTCTTTTTACCAACTGTCTTCTTAAAAATAATTGTAATCTTCGTGGAATCAGTGGTTTAATTATATAAAATAATTTTTTCATGATTTATTAAGGCTGATAGTTATTGATTTCAATACCAAAGAAAAATCTACTAAATAAAAATTCATGATAGGATATTCTTAATAAACAATCTCATTTGCCTTTTTATCGGTATCTATTAATTCAATATTCAAGCCATGATTTCCTAATAGAAAAGCTATTTGGTTATTCTCAAAAGCTTCACCGGGTTGAGGTTTTGCAATCAACCTCAATCCTAAATCTTTAAGCCTTGCGATTTCACCACTAACTTCTTCGCATCGAAAACCAAGATGATGCAAACCTCCTCCCTTTAAAGCAAACTTATAAATTGGTGAAGTTTCATCAGTTGGTTCAATTAACTTTATGAGCAGAGAATTTTCTTTGTTCATAAAAACTACTTTAACTTTTTGACGGGTATTAATCACAATTTCTGTCATCTGTCTGTAACCGAATACTCTTTCCCAATATTCAATCCCCTGCTCAATTGATTTTACAGCTATTCCTAAATGATCAATATTCATAATTCAATCTGGTTTTTTTACGCAATATGTTTGTATAAAACTGAACCGATAAGCCTGAGTACTGGTATTGGAAATTTATTAAGCGGTAATCTTTTGTGACTAAAAGATATTGTTGATTTATTTATGCTACCGATTTTTCCCAAATCAAAACGATAATAATTTAAGATTTTCTCCTGACTGCCCCAGCCTAGCTTGAATCGTCTTAATCCGACATTTTCAAGTTCTGTTCTTCCAAAATTTAATTCTTTATAATCCAGAGCTTTTAAATATTTTATTGATTCCCACATCAGCAAGTTATTCGGTCTTATGTTCTGATATTCAAATAGTGAAGCGCCATATTTATACAGTGCTTTATTCCCTATTAAAAGAAATACAGCCGAAGCAATACTCTTCCCATTATATTTTGCTACACTTATAAACCCTTTGTTATTTGCCAATACAACATTATGCAGATTTTTAAAAAACCGAAATGGTTGAGGCGGAAGACCATGCCTTCTCCTTGTGTAGCAATTCATATTATAAAATTCTTTTAACGCAGACAGAGAATTCGATATTTCAAAAGAAATTTTATTTTTGATTGCCTTTCGTATATTTCTTCTGGTACTATCTGAGCAGTGCTTAAAAAGTTGATCTTCACTAATTGTCAAATCTAAATTATGTTGATAACCAGCAGGTGTAAAATTAGAATAATCCATGAATGTCTCACCATCTCTTAACTCAAGCGAATTAAATTTTTTTGACTTAAAATGTTCAATTATCCTATGACGAATACGCTTAAGACTTATATCGCTTGAAACCAAGGGTTCACAAAAATCACTGAACGGCAAAGAAATAAGTCTTCTGCCAGTAAAAAAACTATTGATCTCCATTAAAGGCAATACAGCTTTTACAGTTCCATAATTTTCCAACAAAAAATAATGTGGTTTAAAATTATATGTTTCTTGCAATAACTTTGCCCAGTCTGAAGAATGGAAAAAGGAATACAGGGGAAAATTAAGTATTAGCTTATCCCAATTTTCAGTTATTGTTGGATCTATAAAACTTATTTTCAATGAATTCCGTTTATTTATTGAATGAACAAGTTAATGTTAAATTGATAATTGATAATTTTTCATCCTTTATGTTTATAAAGTATTCTACCTTGCAACTTGAGCAAACTTTTTGGCAAATGCTTATTGATATTTACAAAAAATGATTTTCCACTTTCTGCTGAAGAGGATATTCCGGGTTTACTACCAACACGCCAATATTTCAACTGCCTTCGTTTGGCATTCCACTTTTCCTTAAATGTTATTAAAGAAATATTATTGACTTCTGTTCTTCCAAAATCTACAAATTTTGCCTTGTCCTTGAGTGCGATTTGAATTACTTCCCAAAACAATTTATGGTTCGGATATAAATTTAATTTCGAATGATCTGAAGCCGTATATTCCAAGTAATATGTATCCTTATACTTTAAAATAAATCCAGCAGCAACTATTTGATTTTCATATTTCACAATAGGAATTAATATTTTGTCAACTTTAATAAGATTTTCATAAACCGTATTAAAAAATTTATAAGGGAGCGAAGGCAGCCCTAATCTTGACCTTAAGTCAGTGTAAAGAGAATAGAATGCTTTTAATCCAAAAGAACTATTATCAATTTTAAATGTTAATCCCTTTTTCTCTGCTCTTCTGATCGAAGCACGGATGCTCGTGCCATGAAATTTCTGAAAAGTTTTATCTATAGATTCTTCCAATTCCAAAATATGCACAATGTAATTTTCATTTAATAAAGCTCCTTCCAAATTACAAGAATAATCAAGCGATCGAAATTCGATAAAATCATTATTTATAAATTCTGAATTAATTTTATCATAAATCTTTTCAATGGATTTTTCCTCAACTAATGGCTCACAATGTGTGCTGAGTGGAAATGAGATTAGTTTACTGCCGGAAACAAAATTTTTTATCTGTGCCAAAGGGAATATTCCAATTAATTCACCAGTATCAGAATCTTCAATACCAAAAGGATAGATTTTGTATCTCATTGAATTAGAAACCGACATCAACCAGTCTGAAGTGTGATAGATTGAGCTTTTTGGATGACTCAATACAAAATTGTCCCATCTTTTATCCGAAGCTAAATCGATATTTATAATTTTATTGTTAATTGGTTTCTTCGTTGTAATTATTGAAATATTATTCTCAGCACTTTTCTTTTTAAGGTCACGAGCATATTTTTTCTGTTTAGTTAAAGAAACAAACATTTCTCCAATACCACTAAATCATAATTAAAAGAATATAAGGTCATGTTTATTTTGTTTCTCGGTTTTTAATCAACTGCATAAACAGCAATTTCAGTTCCACCGTAGATAAACTTTTTAATTGCACGAAACTTAAATTCGTTCTCTATCATCGTACTGTATGGTATAAAATTATTAATAATTAACCATACTTTTCTGGGATTTTGAATTACAGATTTTAAGACTCGTTGAATAATATTTTCCATTACAAAGTTGTCAAAGGGTTTATAGAAATAGAAAACATTTTCATCAGCCTTTATACTATACTGAAGTACATCTTCATTCACTATTTCAATATGCAATGGTCGCTTTAATTTTTTTTCAAACATTGCAACATTATTTCTTGCTACTTGGCAGAGCTGACTGGATATCTCAACTCCTATAACTTGTTTAAATTTTAACAACGAAGCAAGCAAAATTATTCTTCCTTTTCCTGATCCCATATCAACAAAAACGCTGTCATCAGGAAGTTTTAAATCCTTTATTAATAATCTGAAATGCCGAATACGGGTTGGTTTATATTCTTCACTGTGTTCTTTACTTCGCTCCGAAATATCTAAATCTTCGCGCTTAACAATCCTGGAGGTTGATACACCATATTGCATTTCAAAATAAAAATCTTCTATAACACTAATTACACTCTGAAATGTTCTCGAAAATCCTTTATCCCGAAGACTATTAAAAGTACGATTCAATAATTGCATTATAAGTACGCCTCATAAAATGAATTTAAATCATTTATTACTTCTAATACAACTGGTTGTGGTTCTAAATACACTTGATCAATTGATAAGCTTGTTGATAAATTTTTACTTAATTGTATTTCTAAAAAATACTAATCGTCGAACTGGTGCTTTAAAATTATTAAAGCGGTTCCATTCGAAGATACTCTGTCGTTCTGATTTTACGCTGAGTATCGTGAATAATAGATTCAACGTTTTCTTCAGTAAGCTCTAAAGCTTTCGCTATTTCATTTGGAGGAACATTTTGTTCCCATCCATACCATACTCTGTCAAGTATTCCAAATGGAACTCTGAAGAAAAATTCTTCCTGGGTTTGTTCTGCACTGTAAGTATCGGTCGTAGGTGTTCTTTTACGAATTTCATCAGGCACTTCCAGGTATTCAGCAAGTTGGAACACCTGAGTTTTAAATAAGTGAGCAATCGGTTTTATATCAGCTCCACCATCGCCATATTTTACAAAAAATCCTTGTTCATGTTCATTCTTATTTCCTGTTCCAATCACAGCATAATTTCTGGCTTCTGCATGATAATAAAGCATACTCATCCGGCTGCGCTGCTTAAAGTTTGAAGCAGCAACAATTTGTAAATACTCTTTAAGCGGTAATCTTTCTGATTTTAACTTACCAGCAGGATCAATAATCGTCAATTGGAAAACGTTCAACGATTCTTTTTCCATTAAATTAGTTGGTAAAGTAATTTTCGCTTTGTAATTGTTGTTAAACTCCGGAAAAACGTTTTTAATTGCTTCGTCTCTTCTTTTGTAGCATCCATATCCTGCAAGAGCTTCTGTCATATTCTCCACAACATATTTTGTATTGAACTTGGCGGAAAGTTTTTTTGCTAATTCAAGACTATCGGGGTTGGAATCGTTCTCAGGCATCATAACGCCTAAAACATGGTCTGCACCAAATGTTTTTGCACATATTGCTAGAACAACTGAAGAATCAATCCCTCCACTAATTCCTACAACAGCTCCTCGCTTTCTAAGTTTTTTAGTTACATCTTCTTTCAGCTTTGAACTAATTTCGCTAAATACTTTTGCCGGTTCAATATTTATTGAATCTTTTGTGAATTTCATGTTTTTAACCTTGTGAATTAATCAATTTTAATTATTTATTTTTTATTTATTCTGAACAGAGTAGTTCCTTGCAACTTTTTTGCCTGCCATGCTTACATCCAACTTCTTTTTGAATTCTATAATTTGAGGAATTTTGTACATTACAAGTTTACTTCTGCAAGTTGACATTATTAATTCTTTTGCTTTTACCTCATCTGCGTTATCAATCAAAACAATGGTCGCTTTAATAGCCTCAGATAAAATTTCATCATAAACTCCTGAAATTGTACAATCAACAACTTCAGGTATTGATACTATGACCTCTTCAATTTCCTTTGGACTTATTCTTTTTCCGCCAACTTTAATAATCTCCTTCTCTCTTGCAACCAGGTAGATGAACCCATCTTCATCTTTCTTTGCCATATCGCCAGTGTGTAACCAGCCATTACGCAGTGTTCGTTCATTACTTTCGGGATCATTAAAATATCCTAACATTACATTATCACCTTTTGCAACTATTTCACCTATCTCATCAACTTCAGTTGGCTGATCATTTTTATTAAACACTTCCAACGTAACATTTGGAATTCCTTTACCGATTGAACCAAGTTTTGAAACTACTAATTCAGGAGGTAAATATGATAATCTTGCAGTGGCTTCTGTTTGTCCGTACATAATAAAAAATTTCTTCTGAGGGAATGCGTCAATTAGTTCCTGAATAAACACATTATGAAGTTTACCGCCTGCCTGTGTAAAATATCTTAATGATGGGAATTCGTTTTTTTTAAAAGACTTCGACTTTCTTAATAATATTTGGAAATGACTTGGTACGCCTGCAAAACCAGTGCATTTATATTTTTCTATATCTTCAAGTACTGAACCTAAAAAAACGAAGTTATTATTTAATACAACTGATCCGCCAGCTTTAAGATGTGTGTGTAGTAATGACAAACCATAACAATAGTAAAATGGTAAAACAACTTCAATAATATCATCGGATGTTAATCCAAGATACTCTACTATAGAATCCGTATTTGAGATTAAATTCCTGTGACTTAACATTACACCTTTTGGCAATCCTGTTGATCCAGAAGTAAAAAGTATTTGTGCTAATCTGTTATCGTCAAACTCTCCAAATGCAGAATCATTTACAAGAGTAGAAGAATTTAATATTGAATCAAGTTTTGTTTCATCAATTATGAATACATCTGCAAATGTATATTTCTCACTTGTTTTTGGAGGGATAAAAAAATATTTACAAGCAGTAGTATTAATTATATAATCAAGATTCTCCTGCTCGATCAGTGGATTCAAAGGAACGCACACATTCCCTGACTTCATTATTCCAAGATAAGCAACAAGAAAAAAAACTGAGTTATGGCTCATCAGAATTATATTCTCGTTCTCACCCACTTCCTTTTTGAGATAATTAGCAAGCTTTGAAGCTCTCTCATATAATTGAAAAAAAGATATTCGTTCAATCGGACCAAGAACAAAATCCTTTTTTAATTCTTTGGAATAAAGAAAAAAATAGTCAAATATGTTCATACTTTAATGAATACCTGGCTAAATAACTTTTGTTAATTCTTCATTGACTGATCTATAATCAAAAAACTGATCGAATGTTCCAGATACAGCATATTCATTCGGAAATGAATCAATAAAGTTTTTATGTATGATTTGTGTTGATATAATCCCAATGAGAGCCATCTCGTCAAATTCACCGGCTTTGTCTAATTTCCCGAGTTTGTTGATTAGTCTCAGAACTTTTGCGTGATCAAATATTCCAGTTCTTTTCAAAGAATCTTCTGAACAATAGTCTTTTGCTAAGTTAAGATTGTTATTTAATAGTGCTTTGTTTATTGGTGCTCTGTAAGGATTTTTCCATCTTTTTAAAATATTTGAAGGAAGTCTGTTTTTAAATACTTGCTTCAGAAGATATTTTTCATTCAATCCATTTATTTTAATCTCAGAATTTACTTTAGCAAGAAGCTCAATAACTCTATGATCGAGATATGGCACACGAAGCTCAACTGAGTTTGCCATCGCAACTCTATCACCCTGTGATGATAAAAGATAATTACTGAGAAAAATCATCGCTTCCAAAAATTGTGCTTTAGTCACCACATCCCAGTCAAAGAAATTCACAGGTAATAATTTTAATAATTCAGAATAGCTGTTGTAATTACTGTTTGAATTCTTTATTTGTTCGGAGAAAAAGTTTTTTATTTTGCTGGTATTTTTCCACCTGATGTTATGCGAGAAGAATGGATCTTCAGGATTATCAATTCCGTCTTTGAAGAATGAAACGATGGTTTGGTTTAATCTATTATCTTTAAAAATATATGGGTATAACCTTGCAAGCAGCATCGGTCTTAGTTTGGAATCAGGATCCTTAGCCCAAAAGTCTCTTATTTTTGCTTCCTTAAAAATGTCATATCCTCCAAAAACTTCATCGGCACCTTCTCCAGTTAGTACAACTTTATAACCGCTTTGATTTACCAGTTTAGATAATAGATATAATGGGATAGGACCTGTTCGTAATAATGGCTTTTCGGAGTGCCATAATACTTCTTCTAAATTTGCACCAATATCTTCATTTCTTGTTACTATTTCTGAATGATTAATATTAAGGTAATCAACCATTTCATTCTGAAATTTACCTTCGTCATAATCTTTATTCTCAAACCTTATTCCGAATGATCTGAGTTCATTATTAAAATTCTTTTTGACAGTTTCAGTTAAAGCTGAAGAGTCAATCCCTCCACTTAGATAAGTACCAACAGGTACATCAGCACGCAAACGGATCCTTACAGCATCCATCATTAATTCAGAAATCTCATTAACTAAATCAGCAGATAATCTGTTCACAGTTTCTTTATTATTCGCAAAATTCAAATCCCAATACTTATCATATTTAATTTCATTAGGTGAAATTAACATGTAGTGAGCTGGAGGCAGTTCTTTAATATTATTAAATACAGTCTTTCCGGGAAGTGTAGTCCAGAAAGTAAATACCTGATCTAAAGATTCAGAATCTAATGCTCGATGAATCTCTTTATTGGTAAAGATAGCTTTGATTTCGGAAGCAAAGTATAATCTTTGATTTTGAATAGTATAATATAAAGGCAAAATCCCAACCCTATCGCGAGCCAGAAATAGTGTTCTATTATTTGAATCCCATATAGCAAAGGCAAATTGTCCGTTTAATTCTTTTAAACAATTAATTCCTTTGTCTTCATACAGATGTAAAATTACTTCCGTATCACTGGAAGTATAAAATTTATGACCACGTCTGACCAATTCTTGTCTAAGTTCCGGATAATTAAAAACTTCTCCATTATAAATTATCCAGAGAGATTTGTCTTCATTATGAATTGGCTGCGTACCATCCTTGAGGTCTATAATACTTAATCGTGCATGAGCAAGACCGATGTTATCATCAATATAAGCACCGGTTTCATCCGGTCCACGGTGCTTCTGAATGGAAACCATTTTTCTAAGTGCATCAGAAGAAATAGGTTTATGCTGTTTTAGATTAACTATACCAGCTATTCCACACATCTTTAAGCGACCTTTTGATTAAGTTTTTTACTGAGAAAATTATCGATTTTTTGCAAGCTAGAAAGATTGTCGGGAATAAGTTCCTCATCATCCACTGAAATAAGAAATGATTTTTCTAAAAAGTCCACTAATTCTATTACACCAGTAGAGTCAATAATTCCTTTATCAAAAAAATCTGTATCTAAATCCAATGGTGTTTCTTCGCCAAACAAAAAATTCTCAATTATGAATTCTTTGACAACATTAACTCGGTTCATTCTTTCGTTCTTTCTCTTATTATTATTTAATATTTATTAAAATTTTTTATGATCTGACCTGTCATTCTTTAAGGGTTCCATTGTTTTTTCTAATCGGACGAAGACCTTTTACGAATTCATCCTGGGTATGACCAGGTGTTAGAGGTACAGTAACTCTTGCGAGAGGTCCAGGATTTGGCATACCCCAGAAAATATTAGGTGGTACATTACGAGTTACAACAGTTCCACCTTTTATTACTGAACAATCCCCGATTTTTACTCCTGGTAAAATCAGGCAGTGAGGTCCAATGTAAACATCTTTCCCAATTATAACTTTACCTGTACTTTTTTTTTGCTTGGGACCAAAATATGAATGTGTGTATATGGTTGTTCTGTAGTTAATTACTGAATTATCACCTATTTCTATATCCTCAGGATGCAGTTCATCAAGATAAACAGCTTTAGCTATCCAAACGTTTTTACCCATTTTAACACCCCTAACACGATGTAACCACGGTCTCAAGCTATATCCAAAAGGTGCAATAAAAGACAGGCTTAATAAAAACCTGCTAAAAATACTTTTAACCATAATGTATAATTCTTAATAATCATTTAATGAGTTTTGTCTTACCAAAACATCTAAAGTTATTGTTTACAAAAAATTTCAATTTTGAAATCAGTCTTAGTTGATGAGCTATTAAGTATAGCAACCTGAAATTCTCTTCAATGAACATAGTATTAATTTTGACATTTTATACTAATTATCACACCAAATAAAATGTAAAGAAATATACTAAAATATTAAGCTTTAGAATAAATCTTCAATATTACTTGTTTCAAATTGATAAGTACCTCTCTAAAAAATTGTTTTCAATACAATAGGAAATTGAACTTATTAATCTTGGGTTAAATTTAATTGAATTTTCAATTTGCATTGAAACAAATAAATAATGTAGGACACTGTCAAGAATGGCTTACATTCGATAGTTTATGCACTTTAGATTGGTTCTTTTTTATGAAATTAATCTTGAATCGCTTCTTTTCCGAATTCGAATATCCATACCCATATCCGTAACGATAACGATAGTAATAAGATTTTTCAATTTCGGCTGCATTAGCTACAAGACCACGGATCTTAATATGCGCTGAGTTCAGTTCCTGAATTCCTCCGATTACAGTCTCACGAATACTCATTTCTGGTCTGACAACTAATATTGAGTTTCTGGTCAGATAACCAAGAGCAAGAGTATCAACCACTCTTGTTACTGGGGGTGTATCTACAATGATGAAATCATAAACAGATGTATCAATAACCTGAAAGAGAGATTTCATTCTATCAGAATTCAATAATATACTAGAATTTTCTCGAAGACCACCAGCTGGAATAATATTAATCTTCTTTAACACCCTGTTATAAATTGCAGGTGGATTTCCCTTTTCGATATAATCAACCAATCCAGGTGAGTTTTGGAAAACATTGAACATCTTTGATAGTTCCCCTTTTCGCAGATCACAATCAATAATTAAAATGTTTTTATCGTTTAGAGCCATAGTAATTGCAAGGTTTGCAACGATAGTTGTTTTACCAGTATTTTCTTCGCAGCTGGTCACTAATAATGTTTTATCTCTTAAATCTATCTGGAACAACTTGGTATTTAACAATCTGTAAGATTCCCTGATCCCTGAATTTTCAGTTTGCATTGTTGCAAACAAATCCTTTTCATCTGACGGATTTTTGATTCTTTTAAGAATCGCTTTGTCGTAATTTGGTATTAAAGCTAAAATTGGAATATTAAATTGCTTTTCTAATTCATCTACATTAATAAGTTTGGTCTTTCTCAATTCCATTAAGAAAATAACCACGATGCCGAGAAATCCACCCAAAATTAATGCTATAAGCATATTGAAAAATTTCTTGGGTCTCACTGGTTTAACAGGGCTACTAGGATAATCGACAATAATTATATCCTGTAATTTTGATAGCTCTGCTACTCTCATTTCTTCTCGTTTATTCAGTAACAAATTAAATATTTTTTCAAATACATCCTTTTCTCTAATCAACCTTGCCATTTCGCTCTCTTGTCGAGGCAGCTTTTGAATTTGTGATTCAAATCCAGACATAAGACTATTGATTTTTGCTTGTTTTTTTTCTAACGCATCTATCATAATCCTATAAGAGGTTAATGTATTCTGATTATAGCTGGATAATTGCTCTTTAACTAAACGAATTTGCTCATCAAGCTTTATCACATCGGGATGCTTTTCAGTTCGTTTTTGTAAAAGCTCTAATCTTTGCAACTCCAAATCTGAAAGACGTGCCATTAAACCCGTAAAGGGTGAACTGCTCTGAGATTCAGATGATGGTTGAAGAAAGCCCTGATCAAAGTATCCGCTTGCCTCAAGTTCTTTCCTCAATGCTGTTTCTTTGTTCTTATAATCTGTTAAAAGAAGATCTCCTTGTAATTTCTCTGCTTCCAAAGTACTCTGGTAGTTTAATAGTTCTTGAGTGTTCTGATCAATATTCACTATTTGTTCACTACCTTTGAAGTGGCTAAGGTTATTTTCAGCGTCTAATAACTTCTTCTGAACTTCGGTTAATTGTTCATCAACAAAATGAAATGAGTAGCGAACCATTTGCTTTTGCTGTTCCATTCGCACTTTTCTGAAATGGCGAATTATGCTATTTGCAATTACATTACAAGCAAGAGGGGATGTTGACTGAACGTTTAGCTGAAAAATATCTGTATGGCCAACTCTGGAAACATTTATGTTATTGCTAAAATTTAAAATGAATTTCAGATAATTCTTGATGTTAAAATAAATTTTACTCCCAATAGGAGCGCCATCCCAACTGAATTCAAATTTTGCAAAATCAGTACTTACGTTTTCCTCACTTGTAACTTTTTCCAATTTATTAGTTGAATCAGGAAAATTAGCAGCAGAATAATCTTTCAGTGTGTCTGAATCACTCACAGATGAAGAATTAAAACTTGTGATTAATTTATTATCCGGAACATCCCGCAACTCGAAACTTTTTTCGCCTGTTTTTATTATATATAATTCTAACTCTGTATAGTCATTTAATAATTGAAAATTCTTAAAAATCGGGAGATGAAATCCAATTTCTTTAGCATAGCTATTTCCGGAATCAGGAAATTCTATGAAAACATTATTCAATTCCCAGGCACTTCCATTTGGATCCATTACTTTACTGAGCTCAACAAAGAGTTTTAGTTCATTAATTACTCCGCCCAATACTTCGTTAGTTTTGATCAACTCCATTTCTGTTTCAAGTTGATCGGAAGATTGGAGCCTTACCAACTCACTAAATTCATCTTCTTGTCTGTTGTCTGCAGCTTCTTTCTTGAGTAATGCTTTGGATTCATAAACTGGTGTAGAAAAGTGATTATATAAATACGCTAGAATTAAAGCTATAATTACTGAAATTACAATTTTAATCCGTCCTTGATAGACAATATTAAATATCTCAAGGAGTGATTTATCTTTGCTTGTGTTTTTTGAAGAGATATCTGCCATTATTTTTCTTAATATACTTGGTTAATTACAACTCAATTGTTCATAAAAAGTATCGCATAAGTAGTTGTGATAAGAGCGATTGCTGATATGGTTATACTAACCCAAACCGAATTATCCGACCACCAATTTCTTGGAACGAAAACCTGATCTCCAGATTGCAAACCGAAATCCATAGCTGTGCTGCCTTTGCTAATTACTTCATCAACATCAATGACAATCTCCTGGAAATTTCTGATTAATTTTATATCACTTAAATCTGCTGCATCTGTTGTACCACCAGCAAATGCTAATATAGCTGTGAATTTTTCATAGTCAGATACATAATAAAATCCCGGGTTTTCTACTTCTCCGAGTATGTTTATTCTGAATAAAGCATTAACACTTAAATGAGGATCTTTATATAAAGAATCATATCGAGCTACTATTTCAGATTTAATATCTTTAAAATCTCTGTTAACAGTATTGATAACACCAATCAATGGTAAATTAATCAATCCGTTTGGTTGAATATAATAATCGCCCGTAATGACGTCTTCAATATCGAGAAATGATACTCTAATTCCGTCTCCTGGATTTAGTGTTTGAGAGTAAGAACTTAGACTTAATGTTAAAATTAAGGTTGTAAAAAATATAAATACCAGTTTATTCATAGTTATTTTGTCTTAAATTGAATAGATAAAAAAAATCAACAAATCAAATAATTATATCCAGGTAAGTTAATTGTTCAGTCAAATTTTAGTTCACTTCAAATAGTAACATAGCCAACAATTCTTACGACGAATGAACAAAAAATCAATATTTATGCCATGAGTGATTAACAAATTATTCTGCTTGATTGATGATATTGAATTTGAAATTTCAAAATGAGAAAATTCTTTTTATGTGAATCATAATATAACTTTTTTCACATTATAAAAATTCAATTCGTTATTTATTATTAGATATAATTGGAGTATTCCTAAAACAAAGCCAATCGTTATATCAAATAAGTAAGAATTTCAGCAATACTTTACTTATTTAATAGATAATAATTTCAATTAGCATAGTTCTTGCTAATGTATGAATTCCTTATGTAATAATTTGTCTTACATAAACATAAACTTACATTTTGGAGAATAAAACAAACCAAATTATTAAAAATTATGTGGTTATAAGAGGTAAAAAATGAACGTTCCCTTTCTCGATCTTAAAGCTCAGTATAAAACAATTAAACACGAAATTGATCCTGCAATTCAGAAGGTTATAAATGATACTGCATTTATTTTGGGAGAATCAGTTTCAAATTTTGAAAAAGAATTTGCGACTGCACACGATGTAAAACATTGTTTGTGCACAAGTTCAGGAACGGATGGTAATCATATCGCATTGTGGATATTAGACATAAAGCCTGGCGATGAAGTCATTATTCCGGCAAACACTTTTATAGCAACTGCTTGGGGTGCAACATTATGTGGTGCTACGCCTGTTTTTGTTGATTGTCATCCGGTAAGTTATAACATCGACCCGGAAAAAGTCGAAGCCGCAATTACCGCAAAAACAAAGGCTATTGTTGCAGTTCATTTATATGGACAACCAGCTGATCTGGATAAATTAAGAGAGATTGCTGATAAACATAATTTATTCTTGGTTGAAGATGCCGCTCAAGCTCATCTCGCAGAATATAAAGGAAAGAAAATAGGAGGTTTATCTGATGTTGCTTGCTTTAGTTTTTATCCGGGGAAAAATCTTGGCGCTTATGGCGAAGGTGGTGCTGTCGCAACAAATAATGACGATTTTGCTAAAAAAATAAAATTGATTAGGGAACATGGTCAATCACAAAAGTATCACCATGATATTTATGGACATAATTATAGAATGGAAGGAATTCAAGGAGCTGTATTAGGTGTAAAACTTAAATATTTAAAAAATTGGACCGATGAAAGAAGACGGGTTGCAGACAAGTATAAATCACTTCTCGGTAATGTTGAACAGCTTTCATTGCCAGCAGAAATGGCAGGAGTAAAGCATGTTTATCATCTCTATGTCGTAAAGGTTAACGGTAAAATTTTAACTGAAAGAGAAGAACTAAGAAACAGGTTACAAAAATTCTTAACTGACAACGGAATCTCAAGCGGACTTCACTATCCGGTACCACTACATCTTCAAAAGTGCTTCACCCATTTAGGTTACAAGAAAGGTGATTTCCCTATAACGGAAGAATTGGCTCAGTCAGGTTTATCATTACCAATGTTCCCTGAACTTACAGATGAACAAATAGAATATGTTGCTTCAAAGATTAAAGAGTTTTTTCAAAAATAAATTTAAGCTCTACTTCTTTGAATTTTAATTTGTATAAAATATCTTAATAACAAAACGGAAGGAAAGATCGATTTGCAGAATAAAAAAATAGTAGTTACAGGAGGTGCAGGATTTCTAGGTTCACACTTAGTAAGTCATTTAATTGAAAAAGGGAATAATGTAACAATATTGGATGATTTTTCTCATGGCAAAGAACTGCATTTAAAGAAATTGGAGAAAAATCCTAATCTTAAAGTAATTAAAGGCGATGTTAGCCGTTTAGAAGACGTGAAGAAAGCATTTGAAAACTGTCAGATAGTTTTTCATTTAGCTGTTCTTGATCTTCGACAGTCCATTAAGGAACCACAAAGAGTAAATGATGTCATTGTAAATGGAACATTAAACTGTTTAAGTGTTTCAAGAAATAATAACATTGAATTGTTCGTCAATTGTTCATCTTCTGAAACATTTGGATCAGCACGATATATCCCGATGGATGAAAAACATCCTTTATTCCCTGAAACTCCGTATGCTGCATCCAAAGTTGCGCAAGATATGTATACTTTTAGTTTTGGAAGAACATATGGATTGCCTTGGACTACTGTTAGACCTTTTAATATGTATGGTCCACATTCACATTGGCAGGAATTCAGAGGCGAGTTAATACCGAAGATGATTGTTAGAGCAATGAATAAAAAACCTTTAGTAATTTTTGGTGAAGGAAATCAGACACGGGATTTTATCTATGTAGAAGATGCAGCCAAAGGAATTCTGGATGTTGTAAATAGTAAGTCTTGCATTAGCAATTCAGTTAACATTTGTACTAGTAAAGAAACAAGTATAAGAAAAATTGCTGAGTTAATTTGTCATGAGTTTTCACTTGATCCTGATGTCTATATCCAGAAACAAGCACCGCGCCCCGGAGATGTTATGAGACATCTTGGAGATAATTCAAAGTTTAAACAAATTACTGGTTATACACCCAAAACGACTATTGAAGAAGGTATTAGAAAGACCGTTGCCTGGTTTAAAAGCTTGCCATTCACACCGGAAGAATTACTAAAACAGGAAGTTTTGAGAAGTTGGGAGTAAATTAAATTTTACACGGAAAAAAATTTTTAATCACTGGTTCTACTGGTCGTCTAGGTAGAGAAATTTGTCTTAGGCTGGAAGAATTACGAGCTAATGTTATTCCGGTTATTTTAAAAGGTTATCCTGATCTGCCGAAGCGTGTAGAATGGGCAGCAACTAATAAACCTATTCAGATATATTCAAAGCAGGATTTAGAAAAAATCGATAACTCTGATTACATCATAAATTTGCATTGGCAGGTTGATCGCACAAAGTCATTCACAGAACAATTAATTTATGAAATCAACTCAAACATATATGACCAATTATTTTTTTGGGATTGGCTTAAAGAAATAAAGCCGAAAAAATTTATAAATATCTCATCAATTAAGATATTTAGTGAATTAAATGAAAATCCGATATCATCATCATCTTTCCCTAAACCACTTTCGCCTTATGGTATAGCAAAAGTTACTGCTGAAAATTTTTTCAATTCCTTTTTTCATAAGTCTGTAACCAAGTTAATTAATCTAAGATTAGGTTCAGTCTGTTCTTATGGAGAAGTACCAACACAACTTTTAACTCAGCTTTTTAATAGTGCATTTAATAAAAAAAAGATCACCATAAATAAAGGTCATATCACACATATTTTATTTATAGAAGAAGCAATCGATTTGATCATCAGTTCAGCCTTATTAGAAGATACCACAGATTATTTAATCGTAGGAGAGGGAAAATTAAATGAATTTATTTGTCAAAGATTTGAAGAGTTATCCAATTGTAAACTTAATGCAGAATATATTGATCTTAATCCGGGAGTGATTGATCCTGTATTTATATCAGATCTAAATAAATTGCAAACTAGCTGGGCCAGATCTTATCAGCTCGATTCAATTATTAATTTGATTATTAAAGCAAATTTAAGTTTACACTAAAATTGTTCTTAGAATTAATTAACTCAAACATATCTACTCAACAATTTCAGAAGAAATAATTCCTTTAGCACTTGTTAGTTAAAAAAAACTGGTGTGAGAAATATTCTTTCTCATTAAATACTGGAAGAAAAATTGGATTTTAACATTCTACATGTTGTCAAGAATTTATAATCAAAGATTAAAAAATGCCCACTAATAATAATTTCCATTCTTCAAAAAAATCTTGCAAAACTTCGGATCAAAATGTTGATTTAATTGCTCATCAGCGCTTTATAATAATTATCAATCATTGACTTTCACAACCTTCGATTTCGCTAGTATTCTTGTCTCAATTCTCAGTTTTTAATGATATTCATTTCTCATTTTGAAACTCAATTATAAGCTTACTCTTAAACTAAATTTATTTTCACTGCATTTTACAACATACTCGATGGCATAATATTAGTTAAATCCATTTCCTACAGTATATTAGTAACATTCATTTGAGAAGGGCATTTTTCGTTTTTCATGAAAATAAATATTCAATCAAAATCCTTATTCGCAGTATTAGATCTGCTATTAGTGTTCACCTCCCTGGAAGTATCAATGTATTTATTAAGAAAAGATAAGGGTTTAAATTATCTTGAATTTATTGGTGCAACTACAATTGAATCATTAGTGTTTTTTGTTATCTCTTTAATCTTCTTGCTGATATTTCAGTACAACGGATTATATAGATTTAATATTTTTACCACCAGAGCTGCACATCTATCAAATTTTCTTAAGTCACTTTACTATGGATCTCTGAATATCGTAATTGTGTCATTACTTTTCGGTTCAACAAGTATTATCGACTCAAGACACATTATATTTTTATTTATACTTTTCATCATACCTAGTTTTTATCTATTTAGAATTGAATTGATGCGAAACTTATTTATAAAGTTGAGCAAGACAAGTTTCAAACGAAATGTTTTGATACTCGGTGATGGAAAAGCAGGCAAGCTACTTGCAAGTCAATTATTGTATGAAAATCCCATCGGATTGGATATTGTAGGTTTTATTGATGATACTAAAGAAATAGGGAGTGAGATTGTAAACGGGAAAATGGTCATTGGTCATTTTGAACATATCAAAAAAATAATTGAGCATATTAATATTGACGAGTTGATTATTGGCGAAGACAAACGGACATACGAAGAATTACTTGATTTGATCGATAATTGTAAAAAATTTAACGTTAGTTTGAAGGTTACTTCTGAATTGTTTGAAGTAGTTGGTGAAAAATTAGCAACCGAGAGATATGCTAATATCCCTGTTGTAGATATCTCTTCACATTATAATAACAAGCTTACAAACACTTCAAAAAGACTAATGGATATTGCACTATCAGTATTCGCATTGATAATTACTGCTCCTTTAATGATATTAATTGCTACGATAGTCAAATTAACTTCATCCGGACCAATTTTATTCAAACAAAAACGAATTGGTCATCTTGGACAGGAATTTGAAATTTTCAAGTTTCGATCAATGAGGGTTATCGAAGGTGAAGATGAAGAAAGAAAAGTACAAATGCTTAAATTCTTACAGGATAAAACTGGATCGATTAAAACTAAAGTAGTAAATGACTGTAGAATTACCTGGATTGGCAAAATTATTAGAAAAACTTCACTTGATGAACTTCCTCAAATTTTTAATGTGATTAAGGGTGACATGAGTCTGGTTGGACCAAGACCTTGTTTACCATATGAATATGAACATTACCCCGAATGGCAAAAAAGAAGGGTAAGTGTATTACCTGGTTGTACCGGTGTATGGCAGGTTTGGGGAAGAAGTTCGGTCTCATACAAAGATAGTGTAGTTCTTGATTTATACTACATCAACAATATGTCTCCTTGGTTTGACCTTCAATTACTTTTCCAGACTATCCCTGTAATGTTAACTGCCAGGGGAGCCAAATAACAATCTGTTCTATTAATTACGATATTAATTTCTTCAACTACGGAGTATTTTCATGAAAATTGGAGTAATTGGACTTGGATACTGGGGACCTAATCTGGTAAGAAATTTTCTCTCTCAAAAGGAAGTAAAATCTATCATTGCTTGTGACCTTAGGGAAGAAAGATTAGAAACAGTAAAGGAAAAATTCCCATCCGTCGAAATCACCAGAGACTGTAAAGATATTATTGATGGTAACGTAGATATAGCTGTGATAGCTACACCAGTCAATACGCATTATAAATTTGCCAGGAAAGCTTTGGAAGCAGGCAAACACATTTGGGTCGAAAAACCTTTCACTTCTACATCTGAAGAAGCTGAGGACTTAATAGAACTTGCTGAAAAAAAGAATCTTAAAATCTTTGTCGATCACACTTTTATTTACAATGGTGCCGTTAGAAAAATAAAAGAACTCGTTGATAAAAAAGAGCTTGGTAATATCATTTATTTTGACTCGGAAAGAATTAATCTTGGTTTATTCCAAAAGGATATAAACGTTGTTTGGGATTTAGCACCTCACGATTTATCCATTATGAACTATCTATTAAGCAGCCATAAAATAAAAGCTCTCGTTGCCAATGGGATCGCAAACTTTAATGGAAAAGAAAATCTAGCTCATTTATGTGTGTATTTTGAAGATAATTGTTTTGCACATTTTCACGTTAACTGGATTTCACCTGTAAAAATCAGAAGAATAATAGTAGGTGGAGATAAAAAAATGTTAGTTTATGATGATATGGAAAATTTCGAAAAAATTAAAGTTTACGATAGCGGTGTTGAATTCAAATCTGCTGAAAGTATTCATGAGGCTTTGGTACAGTACAGAACCGGAGATATGTTTTCACCAAAAGTTAATCAGACAGAAGCCTTGGCGTTGGGTGCACGTGAATTCATTTCCGCAATAAATGAAAACAGGGAACCATTAACTAATGGGAAAGATGGACTCGCAGTTGTAAAACTTCTTGAGGCTGCAGATATGTCATTATCTAATATGGGTAAGATTGTTGAAATTGACACACATCTTGTAAGTCAGATTTAAACAAGAAAATTTTTTCTAATTCTGACTTATCTTGGTTCAGAACATTAATTCATGAATAAAAATTAACTGTCCGGATTATTACTTTTTATTTAATCTATAATGAATTTTATCTTATGAGCAAACAAAATATAAATAATGTTAAACTTGGTAAAGATGTTAAAATATTCGACTTCGTAAATCTTTATGGTTGTTCTATTGATGATGGAACAAAAGTGGGAACTTTTGTCGAAATTCAAAAAAATGCTTTTATTGGGAAAAATTGTAAAATATCTTCACATAGTTTCATTTGCGAAGGTGTTCATATCGAAGATAATGTGTTTGTTGGTCATAATGTAACTTTCATCAATGATAAGCTACCACGTGCAACTAATGAAGATGGCTCTATGCAAACTGAAGCAGACTGGAAAATAGTGAAAACATTCGTTAAAAAGGGAGCTTCTATTGGATCATCTTCTACTATAATGTGTGGAGTTACTATTGGAGAAAATTCAATAGTTGGAGCTGGTGCTGTGGTAACGAAGGACGTTCCTAACAATACTGTGGTAGCTGGTGTACCTGCAAAGGTTATTAAAAAGTTAAAATAAACCTCCACCCTCTCTTCACTGCTTTTTTAAATCTTGTCTAAGCTTAACTGCTAAAACTTTTCTTTTATTATTTATTCCTCTTGTTTAACATTTATAAGCTTTAATAAAAAAATGTTTTTCAAATCCGAAGAATATTTGAATTCAATAAATAAAAAGACCGCCTCAAATTGTTACTTTTGAGGCGGTCTCATCTTAAAAATATCTACTGGTTTTTTAGATGAAAAGTTGAATTGAAAAGTATACTAATGAAAAGAAGTACAGAACACTCAAACCAAGTTTAATCTTTCCTTTAAGATTTTCCTGAAGAACCTTGTTAGATAATCTTACCACAGTTTTATCCAATGTTGTATTGGGACTCTTTAAATGAATCTCTTCAACCTTTGGATGATTCAGATCAGTTAGAACATCTACTTTTGAAAAACTTATGGTCTCCATAAAATGCCCTTTTTAAAGATTTTTGCTAACACCGGTTTAATATTTTTCAGTAATAATTATACCATATATAAAATTGTTAAAAAACGAAAAAAACTAGGGGGATAATTATTATAATGTAGAATTTACAGGTAGTAATCTTTATTAAATTTATCAAAACAGAGAATTAACTATTCGGATTAACTAATTATTGATGAAAGTAAATAATTATGGATGGAAGCTTTAATAGTGAATTTTTCTTGTCCCGCCAATTATAGCAACTTAATGCTTACTTAATGAAAATCATCCGGGGATTTGTACAATGCAGTTTCTTAAACATTTCCCAATCACTCTATTTTTTATCCGAAATTAATATCAATTTTTAGATATGAGAAATCAAAAATGGATTGAGACCTAGTACGTCAGGTCTTTCGCAGAAATCAGTAAACAGTTCAAGTTTATCGGAGTATTGTCCTGACATATCAATCCTGTCGGTTGAGAAAGTATTAATATAAAGTAGCATCACGAGTACCTTTGAAGGAATGAAAATTACAATTCCTACTACATTGCATTCTAATGAACTATACTTTGGATTAATAACTAATATTAGGATACTTCTGTTTGAATAACTTCAGGTTTTCTTCATCAATCTTTTTAGCATTCACTTTGTTGGACTTTGACAACCTTGAGTTCTCTTTAAACATCGTTATTTATATGCAAGTAGCGAATGTTCTTTTCAGACTCTAACAATGAAAACATTAAGATGGCTGAAGACATTCAACAGAACTATTTTTACTAACGATGTTGCATAAATTATTTTAATAATTTGTTGGTACAATTAATGCACATTTACAGTATTCGTTGAAATAATTTCAATGAACATTGTCAAAGAATTTTGCTGTTCTTAAAAATTCAAAATTTAAAGAGGGACTATATGACAACCGACCTTGATATTGCTCGGAAAGTAAAATTAATTTCTATTAAAGAAATGCTTGAGCAATTAAGTATTTCAGAAGATGATTTTGATTTTTATGGAAAATATACTGGTAAAATAAAGCTGAGTATATTGGATAAACTATCAACACAACCTAACGGAAAACTGATTCTGGTTACTGCCATGAGTCCTACCAATTTCGGTGAAGGAAAAACATTGACAACAATTGGTTTGGGACAAGCATTAAAACGAATTGGGAAGAAAAGTATGATTGCATTGCGTGAACCATCGGTGGGACCGGTATTTGGTATTAAAGGCGGTGCTGCTGGTGGAGGACATTCACAATTACTTCCTATGGAGATGATCAATCTTCATTTTAATGGCGACTTTGGTGCAATTACTGCGGCACATAATCTACTTGCAGCAATGCTGGATAATCATATACTTAAAGGAAACGATCTCCGAATTGATGTAACAAATATTCTATGGAATCGTACAATGGATATGAATGATCGCTCCTTGCGTCAAATTGTAATTGGATTAGGTGGGCGAGTAAACGGAATTCCAAGAGAATCTGGTTTTGTAATTACTGCTGCATCTGAGGTAATGGCTATACTCGCATTAGCCGAATCCCGTCAAGACTTAAAAAAACGGCTCGGAAATATTGCTGTGGGATTTAACTATGATCAGAAATTAGTTCATGCCAGAGATATTCAGGCAAATAATGCAATGGCTGTCCTGTTGAATGACGCAATTATGCCAAATCTTGTTCAAACAAGTGAGAATACACCAGCACTGGTTCACGCCGGTCCATTTGCTAACATCGCTCATGGAACTAACAGTATTATTGCAGACAAAATCGCTTTAAAACTTGCTGATTATGTTGTAACAGAATGTGGGTTTGGTTCAGATCTTGGTGCCGAAAAATTTTTTAATATTGTGTGCAGAAATACTCCCATGTGGCCTTCCGCTGTAGTTATTGTTGCAACTTGCAGAGCGATCAAGTTTCATGGTGGAGTTAAAGCAACACCTGAATCATTATTATATGAAGAAAATATACCAGCTTTCAAAAGTGGTTTGGCAAATCTTGGGGTCCACATAAAAAATATGCAGAAGTTTTATGTTCCTATAGTGGTTGCAATTAATAAATTTCCGACAGATACTGCATCCGAAATCAAAATGATTTATGAATTGTGTGAAGAATTAAATGTTGAATGCGCTATGCATGAGGCTTACATGCGAGGAGGAGAAGGAACGATCGAACTGGCAGAAAAAACAATTAAATTGGCTGAAAAAAATAATAATCCACAGAAGAAATTCTTATATGAACTCAATACTTCAATCGAGGATAAAATCCGAACAGTTGCAACTCAGATCTACGGAGCTAAAGATGTCTATTTCGATAAACGTGCAAAACGAAAAATAGAAAAATATGTCGAGCTTGGTTATGGAAGTCTGCCGATTTGTGTTGCAAAAACACAAATGTCTTTATCTGATAATCCACGAGCTATCGGCGTACCACAGGATTGGACATTAACTGTTAATGATGCCAGACTTTCGGCTGGAGCAGGATTTATTGTACTCATCTGCGGAGATATGATGCTAATGCCAGGGTTGCCTAAGTTCCCTGCTGCTATCAATATGGATGTTGATGAAAATGGAGAGATTACCGGATTATTTTAATTGTGTGATACCAGACTTGTTGCAAAGCATCATTCAGTGTTGCATTCAATGGAAAGAATTTTTGTTGCAGGATGTATATTATATTAACAAGAAATATCAAGAATCAGAGATATACATAGTGCACATCAAAATTATTATATGCGTTTATTCTGTTATGAAAAGCTGCATTCCTTTGTGTTAAATTGCAACTTTACTTCTCTCATTGGTCCTTATCTTTATTATCTCATCAACTTTACTAACAAAAATCTTTCCGTCTCCCGCATTTCCGGTATGAGCAAATTTTTGAATGATACTTAAAACTTCTTCTGCCATACTATCATCAACAACAATTTCGATTTTTGTTCTAGGAACAGAGATTATTTTATCGTCAAGAACTTTAATATCCTTTGTGTTGATTTCATCTTTTCCAAAACCAATAACTTCAGAAATAGTTATACCTGGAAGTTTGTTAATCTTTTTTAATTCTTCCAAAACTTTTAACAATTTAAATGGTCGAATTATAGCTTTTATTTCGTTCATTTTAATCCCGATGTGATTTATTGTTTTTATACAATCAATAGTGGAATAACATTCGGTCTCATCTCAAAATAAATATTATCGAAGTTTTATGTTGTTTGTCCCCACTCTGAACTAATAATTCCAAAATTCATATTTTGCCGTTTCTCAGTAGAATTTGATTTGTGATATTTTTTCACAGCTATCATATATCCAAGATTAATTAAATCCACTGCAAGCGATATATCCTCTTCTGAAATATTTTCTTTCTTATGATGAACCAAGAATTTAGCAGCCTCTTGTTTAAATAATTTTACTCTTTGTGAACTTTCATTATTCATAAACATACCCAGGTAGTTATTTATGTATTATCTTTTATCTAACGATGTACTAGAACATTAATTAACTAAGTGAACGCTCTTCAGCAAATTCCGTACTAGGGATTAGCTTAAAAATCTCAGAAACAAGATTAGTCGAATATGAGTAAAATCCTTTTCTTATCAGAATCTTCACCGAGCAATTTTCAGTATTAAATTCTTTACACAGATCGTTTTCCAATTTCTCAAGCAGTAATATTTTTAAATCTTTTTCTTCGAACGAAAATGAATTTGAATATTCGTTGTAAATTCTTTTTTCAACTAAGTCAATAATATCCTCAATAAAAAAAACATCAAATCCATCCATCTCAACAACTAAAGCCGCAGGAATTTCAAAAAGTTCTTTTTGTATTTCTGATGGAATATATTCAGCACCTATAACTGGAATCTCAACGATGTACTTTTTTGTAAAATCAAAGTTGAGAGATTTTGATATTTTAAACTGACAAGTATGTTTTGTTAATATCCTCTGCTGTGTTGCAGTTAAAATTTTCTCAATAAAAAATGGAAAACTGAAAACTATATCAGCGGTTCTGGCATTAATGGAATTTAAATACGTGATCATTTTATTACTTAGTTGTTGCAGACCTACATATTCATCCCGATCGTTCAAAATATATAAAATGTTTTCTTCGAATTGCTTTTCGTAAATCTTTTCAATCATTGCATGAATTGATATACTGGTAATTGTATTATCTCCCTCAGCCGTTACTTTTTTACCAATTTTTATGGGGTAATCCAAACCATCTATCGAAACTTCGATTAATTGTTTTTTACTTTTCACCATATTTTGTTCCTTATGTGATTATTTATTTCACCATTTTTTACATAATATTTTTATAGCTAAAATTTCAATTAACTAGAACTATTTCACTTTGTTTAATGATTTTACAGCGGCTTCAGGCTGATAAAGCATTTCTTTTATCCTGAATTTCCTTTTTCCGGCTGGTACACTCCACTCAACTATATCGCCTACCTTATATCCTAATAAAGCTGTTCCAACTGGTGCAAGAATAGAAATTTTGTTTTTTGAGCTATCAGCAAATTCAGGATATACAATTGTGTAATCATATTCTTTATGAGTATTAATATCTTCAACAACAAAAGTAGAATTCATAGTGATAACGGTTTCATCAATATTTTCATCTGTCATCACTTCCGCACGCTCGATCTCTTCAAGTAATTCTTTCATACTTTTCAAATCATTGTTACTCATTCCTAAAGTTTTACCGAAAAGATTTCTGAGTTTTACTTTATCCTTTTCAGTTATATAAATTTTTCTTTTAATCATTTCAACTCCATTTAAAAAATTGTTAACACTGATTATTTGTACAGTATCTTCCCGGTAAACTTTATTTATGATTTCTAGATAAATATCCCCTGAAAGGAGATGCTGGTTGAACGTTGATAAATATATCTGAGTCTATATTATTTACAATTTTCTTTAACTCGTTGTATCGGTTTCTATTAATTACTGTAAATACCATAAGTACATCACCTTTGGCTCCGACACCTGGTAAAATTGTTGCACCGAAGTCAGCATCTCTTAATGCATCTGCAATTAATTGTCCTTTACCTTTTGAAAACATGCTTATCTGAATATAGCTGAAACCGAGCTTTTGGTCTATAGTAACTCCTAAAAAAGTTCCAATCGCGAATCCACCAGCATATCCAATTAAATTAATTTCATGATCCATATGCTGAACTATATATCGCATTGCAAAAATCCAGATAAGTACTTCAAAAAATCCTGTTCATGCTGCTACATATTTTCTTGATTGAATAACAAAGATTGACCTGAGAGTGCCAAGAGAAACATCAAATATTCTTAATACAGCAATAAGGCTGGCGCTTAGTATCAACTCCGGGAACACTCTTTAAATCTCCTTCTCCATCGGAAAGTATTTTTACTCACTTCAATATTATTTAATTGTGCAAAAAAAAGGCCAATAAAAATTCATAATGACTTAATCAACTGGGCAGTATCAGAAAATTGGATTGCAGATTTGCATTGCGAATTGTAAAATGATTTCAGTTTTGCAATCTAAACTCAGCAATGTATTTAACTAAATGACTCCAATTCACAACTTCAAAGAATTTAGTTATTTTAAACAAAAATTTTATTAATCATTAGTGGTTTTTACAGGTGAATGAAATTAATGACAATAACAAACTATTTGCATCCGACGGCATTATTGCAATAAATAAAGATCGGAGAATTATAGTTTTTAATGAAGGTGCAACCAGAATTACTGGTTTCAGTTATGAAACTATAATTTCAAAACAAAGTGATATTCTATTTGATTCAACGCTTCAGGAAAACGCTATTCTGTATAAAAGCTTAAATTCAGGTGAGATTTTTTCGAACATATCGTTAAGAATAAAAACCATAGACAAAAAAGAACTTGAAGTTTTCGCCTCTATTAGTCCACTCATCCAGCCTGATCAAGGAATAATTGGACTCATTATCGTATTCAGAGATATCAATGAGGTTATTTCACTCTATCATTCTCTTGATCAAAAAAACATCGAAATTATCGAAGAAAAAAACAAACTCGAGACGATTTTCAATAGTTTGCTTGAAGGAACTTTTACAATTAATTCTCAATGGAAAATTACATCATTTAATAAAGCTGCTGTAGGAATAACTGGGTTTTCGGTTTCAGAAGCCATAGATAAAGATTATTGGGAAGTTTTTCCTTCTGAGGATGGTAAGGAAGATCTTCAGTTAAAATCATTTATTGCAGATCATCATAAAAATTTGCTGAGAGAGACTACCATCATTCGTAAAGACGGCAGCAGAGTACTTGTGAGAATTAACTCAGCTCCACTATTGGATACTGCAAATAATAAAGTCGGAAGAGTAGTAACTTTCGAAGATATCAGTTTAATGAAAAATCTTTCCAACCATATTGAAGAAAGATTTCATTTCAAAAATATCATTGGTCGAAGTAAACCGATGTTACAGGTTTTTAGCATGATGGAAAATGTTTTGGATACAGATAGTACTGTTCTAATTACAGGAGAAAGCGGAACAGGAAAAGAAATAATAGCACGCTCGATTCACTTGAACAGCGTGAGAAAATCAGAACCATTTATTGCAGTTAACTGTACGGCATTTGCTGAAACGCTTCTTGAAAGCGAATTATTCGGACACGAAAAAGGTGCATTTACAGGGGCAATTCGTACTAAACCAGGTCGATTTGAATTAGCGGGCAATGGTACATTATTTTTAGATGAAATTGGTGACATCCCATTATCAGTACAGGTAAAATTATTACGGGTTTTAGAAAATAGGTTATTTGAAAGAGTGGGTGGAACAAAATCAATTCAACTTAATGCTCGCATTATTTCGGCAACACACAGAGATCTGGAGAATGAAATTAAAAATGGAAATTTCAGAGAAGATTTATTTTACAGAATTAATGTAATCAATATTCATTTACCATCTCTTCATGAACGAAAAGAGGATATCCCAAGCCTGGTAAATTATTTTATGTCAAAGTATAACGAGAAATTCAAAAAAAATATTCATTACATATCTCCCAATGCACTTAAAGTTATCACTCACTACAATTGGCCGGGAAACATTAGAGAATTAGAAAATGTAATAGAACACGCTTTTATTGTATGTAATTCGGATGCAATCAAAACAGAACATCTTCCTCAGAAATTGCAGGAGTTATTAAAAAAATTAAACCTGAACGGAAATGAAACCGAAAATAAAACTCCTTTCGAACAAGTTGAAAAACAATTAATTCAATCTACGCTCCGGAAGTATAATGGAAATCGTTCACAAACTGCGACTGAATTAGGCATAAATAAAACTACTTTGTGGCGGAAAATGAAAAAGTATAAACTTTAAATTTACATTGAAAATATTGGTCTGGATATTGTTATAAAATATATACTAACCAAATGGAGTATATATGAAAGTTGCAATCTGTATTGAATTAACCGATGGTAATCAAAGATTTTCTGATAGATTCGGAAGTTCTGACCAATTCTTAATTTATGACTTAGAGAAGAAAACGCTTCGTGATACTTTTTATAATCATTTTAAGTCTTCACCTACTGCCGAAATTTTTTGTGCACAGTTTCTTATTAAAGAAGGTGTAAATGCTGTTGTATGCAGAAAGTGTGGAAATGATGCAAAAAATCTTTTTTCTGAAGCGAACATTGAAATTATTGAAAACATTGGGTTGAGACCAACCGAATTCTTAAACATACTTTTCGCTAAATACAGCAATAGCAAAAGTATTGCTATTTAAGTATTTGTTTAAAGATGACTATTGAACCTATGTATCTGGTCTTTTATGTTTTGAGCCTACACTCTAAATAAACAATTACTTTTCCGGAACAATTTCTATTCTGCGATTTTGTCTTCTGCCTTCTTCTGTATCGTTATCTCCTATCGGATAATTGTCTCCCATTCCCATTACCTGGAAGTTCTCTCTCTTTAATCCGCCAAAGTAACTTATGTATTCCAAAACTGCCTTTGCTCTCTCTAATGATAAATTTCTCAAAAATCGTTTGTTCCCGTTCGAATCCATATGTCCTTCTATAATCCATTTACTTCCTTCAGGATATCTCTGAATCTTTTTCACTATCTCATCTAACTGTTTCTTACCTTCCATCTTTATCATTGCTGAGTTGTTTTCAAATATCTCATCTCCCATTAAAATAAATTTCTCTTCACTAACTACTTCATCATACTCAGGACATCCATCTTCATCTTCTACTCCATCTTTATCCTCTGCATCATTCGGACATTTATCCGCCGCATCTGGTATTCCATCACCATCATTATCTAAATCCGGACATCCGTCCTGATCTTCAAATCCATCCTTATCCTCTGCATCATTCGGACATTTATCGTTGGCATCTAATATCCCATCACCATCATTATCTACTTCCGGACAGCCATCATCATCTTCAAATCCATCAAAATCTTCAGCTTCATCAGGACACAGATCATCTGATCCGTTAATTCCATCATTATCCTGATCCGTATTAAAAAATGGGGAGAATGTTAATCCGAGCATAATTGTAGTATACGCATCATTCGCAAATGCTGCTTTTACATCATCCAGATAATCTGTCTGCGGGATATATGGATTTGCTGACAGATTTATGCTCACCTTTTCACTTACAAGATATCTCAATCCTACTTCTATACTGTAAGCTATACTACTCTTCTCGTATTTTCCTAAAGCATTATATTCACCTAAATTCCCGTCTCCATCTTTTGGGTCAAACCACAGATTACTTATTCCTCCTGAAACATACGGAAAGACCACATCACCAATTGATACACTATACGTTGCAGCTATCCCTCCATTAAATATTCCTGTTTTAAATGTTGCTGGTATAGTCCTCATTCCATCTTGTGATGATATTGTTCCTCTGTTATCTTCTCCTGTTAACAGATCATAACCAAGCTTTAATTTCAGACCAAAAAGATGTATCGAATTTGTTTTGAAGAAATATTCTCCTGTTGCTCTGAACGAATAGCCCATTTTATTTGTTTGATAATCAGTTTGAGGTAATGTTACTCCACCATCAATTCCAATCACAAATGTGTTGTGGAATGCATGACTAACGGTTTGCTTTACTTGAGGGGATGGGCTGCTCAAAGGCAGAATTAAAATTGAAATTATCAGAATAAAAATGTTGCTATGAAGATTCAAATTTTTGTATAATTTTTTCACGCTAAGACCTATCTGTTATTAGAAATTAGCAAAGATTACTGCATTAAATTAATTCATTTTCAATTCTTATGCGAATTTTTTTACCAAAATGATTCTATAAAAATATTGATTTTGGCCTAAAAATGGATATAATATTTAATTGAGATCAATTATCATGTAAATGCTACATTTAGATACACAAATTGTTTAATTTAGTTACCAGATATTATACTTCAAATTTTTATTAAATTCTAACAGAATATAGAACAGGAGTTTCAATGTTTGATGCAAATATATACACTAATCGAAGAAGGTTATTAAAAGATAAGTTTGATTCAGGTTTACTTTTATTTCTTGGCAATGAGGACAGTCCTTTCAACTACAAATCAAATACTTATACCTTCAGACAAGACAGTACTTTTCTTTATTACTTCGGAATAGACAGACCCGGACTTGCGGCAACTATAGATATTGATAATAATCTCGAAACACTTTTGGGAAATGATCTGAGCATTGATGACATAGTTTGGTCTGGTCCGCAACCAACCGTAAGTGACTTTGCAGATTTAATTGGTATTAAACATACAGCATCTCTGGACAAACTGAATGAGCAAATAACAGGAGCAATTAAAAAAGGAAGAAAGATTCACTTCCTTCCACAATACCGGATTGATAACATATTAAAAATTTCCTCAATGACTGGAATCAATGCATCAAATGTAAATGACTATGCTTCAGAAAAATTAATTAAAGCTGTAGTATCCCAAAGATCTATTAAATCAAGCGAGGAAATAGCAGAAATTGATGAAGCAGTGGACATAGCATCAAAAATGCACATGGCTGCTATGAAAATGGTGAAGCCGGATATTGATGAACGCAAAATAGCTGGTATGATAGAAGGTATTGCACTTTCACTCGGTTATGGTCTTTCATTCAGACCTATTGTTTCTATAAACGGACAAACTCTGCATAATCCATATTATGATAATAAAATGAAAACCGGAGATTTACTTGTTAATGACTCCGGTGCTGAAAGTAAACTTCATTATGCAAGTGATATCACAAGAACAATACCGGTAGGTGGTAAATTTTCAGATAGACAAAAAGAGATTTATCAGATAGTACTTAAATGTCAATTAAATGCCATTAATTCAGTAAGACCGGGAATTACAAACCGAGAATTACATTTTAACGCTGCAAAAGATTTAACATCCGGTTTAATTGATTTGGGTCTTATGTTTGGAAACGCCGAAGAAGCTGTCGATGTTGGTGCTCACACTTTATTTTACCCGCATGGATTGGGGCATATGCTTGGTCTGGATGTTCACGATATGGAAGGTTTGGGAGAAGATTATGTCGGATATGATGAAAGTGTTCGGAGGAGTGATGAGTTTGGGTTAAAGTATTTAAGACTTGCAAAGTCTCTTCAACCCGGATTTGTTTTTACAATCGAACCAGGAATTTATTTTATTCCGGAATTAATTGATATGTGGAAAACGCAAAATCGCTTTCCCGAATTCATCAATTATGATATGCTGGATAACTATACAAACTTTGGTGGAATCAGGATTGAGGATGATGTCTTGGTTACTGAGGATGGATTTAGAGTTCTTGGAACAAAACCAATTCCAAAAACTATCGAAGAACTTGAAACTAACGTAGGCAGATAGAATTTTTTTAAAATTAAATTCTACAACTGAATTATTCAGGGTAGCTAAATCGTTGAAGTATAATTTAAATTTTTAAGCTCATCAATTAGTTTTTAAACTACTCATGATGGACATATGTTCAATTGCAAACTTTCGTCCTGCTTGGAGCGCATCCAAATTTAATTGTACTACTTTCTCCCCTTTTTTTTCAAAAATTTTCTTAATTCCGCTTTCCAGACTTTCATAAGAAAGATTCAGGAACGGAGAAGCTGCACCAAGCATAGCAATGTTTGATGACTTCGGTGATTTTACGTGCCGTGCAATTTCATCTGCATTAATTGCGATATGATGTGAAAGTTTTTCTATTTCAGCAAGCAGATCTTTCATATCAGGATAATCCGGGATGTTAACAAAGGGAGTTGTATTTGTTACCAGCCAACCATCCTCTGAAAGCCAGGACAAGTACCGCAATGATTCCATCGGTTCAACAGAAATTATTAAATCTGCTTTTCCAAGAGGGATAAGGTCACTTGCGATTTCTTTCTCGGAAATTCTTAGATGTGACTGAACTGCACCGCCGCGTTGACTCATTCCATGAACCTCTGCCTGTTTTAAGTACAGATGATTCTCAAGTGCAGCCATACCAATAACAGATGCAATTGATAAAATTCCTTGTCCGCCTACTCCAGCTAAAATTATATCTGATTTCATTATGCTGCCACCTCAACTTTCGTCCTAACTTCTTTCTTACTTTTTGCGACTGACTGCACAATACATTCTCTTTTGGGAATTATTACGGAAACACCTTCATACATCAATTCTTCCCGCAGAACTTTAACCATTTCATCGTGATACTTAGGCAGTGGAGTAAGAACTTTAACATGCTCGGGTTGTACACCAAGTCCAACACAAATATCCTCAAGCCTTCCAGTTGCATGAGATGGCTGACCACCGGTCATCGCCGTAGTCGAATTATCTGAAATTATAATAGTGACCGGTGAATTTTCATAAACACAATCGAGCAATGCTGTCATTCCACTATGTGTGAATGTTGAATCACCAATGACTGCAACCGAAGGTCTGACACCAGCATCAGCAGCTCCTTTTGCCATAGTAATTGATGCGCCCATATCAACACAGGAATTAATCGCATTCCACGGAGGAAGAGCACCAAGTGTATAACATCCAATGTCAGAAAATACTTTCTGCTTGCCGAATTCCTTCATTGTTTCGTTAAGAGCATTATAAATATCCCGATGACTGCAACCTGAACAAAGTTCTGGTGGACGGTTTGCAACTATTTTAGGAACTGCAAATCCGCCTTTTACTTCTTTCCCAAGTGCTTTTGCAACTATATCAGGATTTAATTCACCATCACGAGGAATTGTCCCATTCAATCTTCCGATAATTTTCGAGTTAATATTTAAGAATCCTCTCAACTGTTCTTCTACAAAGGGATAACCATCTTCAAGGACTAAAACTTTTTCACACTCGTCAACCAGCTTTTCAACTTTTGAAAATGGAAGCGGATATTGATTTAATTGAAGAACCGGATGTGGACAACTTTTTTCCTGATAATTTTCTTTCAGATAATTATATGCAATTCCGCAGGCAATTATTCCAAGTGATTTATCTCTTCCGGGAATGTAAGTATTGTAAACAGATCGTTCAGATTCTTGCTCTAACAATGATTGAACTGAAAGTAATCCTTTGTATCTTTTTCTTGCATTTGAAGGAAGAAGAACAAATTGAATCGGATCTTCCGGATATGTAAGTTGATTTTCTTTTTTGATTTCCCGCCTTTCAATTCCGGAACGAGAGTGAGAAAGTCTTGTTGTGATTCTAATCATCACGGGAATTTTAAATTTTTCTGACAGCTCAAATCCTTCATAAGCCATATCATAAGCTTCCTGCTGATTCGCCGGTTCAAGAATCGGTATCATAGCAAACTTTCCAAAGAAACGGGAGTCTTGTTCGTTCTGTGAAGAATGCATCGAAGGGTCATCTGCAACTGTAACTAATAAGCCACCATTGACACCGGTTATTGCTGAATTTATGAACGCATCAGCGGCAACATTTAATCCGACGTGCTTCATACAAACCATCGCACGTTTTCCGGCATAACTCATACCCAATGCAGCTTCCATCGCGGTTTTTTCGTTAGCAGACCATTCGTTGTGTAATTTTCTTTCGATTGCAATTTTATTGCGCTGAACAAATTCTGTAATCTCTGTGGAAGGTGTTCCCGGATAAGCATAAATTCCTGACATGCCTCCATCAATTGCACCCTGAGCAATTGCTTCAGCACCAAGTAATAATATTTTTTCCATAATTCCCTCTTTTAGTTATTTAAGATATGGCTCCCCGAACGTGCGGAAGTATATAATTTCTACTCCAAAAATACAAAAAATGCTGCCTTGACTCAACAAATTTTAATGAGCAAAATCAAGAATAATAGTATGGATTAGAATTTTTCGTAAGATAATTACTGAAAATGATTTTTAAATCTTTCCAATGAAGGATTTCCGGGAGATTTCTTTCTCAATTCATTATATAATTTCTCTGCCTGTTCTGTTTGTCCTTCACTTAAATAAATCTCCAAAAGTCTGAACTGCGCTCCAAGGTAATTAGGAAAATTTTTTTTTATGGTTTCGAACATTTTAATTGATTCCTTGCTCTTCCCTAATTCCTGATATGATGCAGCAGCATTATTCATTAAGATAGGATTAAATGGTGCCAAGGTTAAACCATGTAAATTATTTCTTAGTGCGTCTGAATGTCTGCCCAAATATGAATTTGCTATTCCACGATAATAATCTAATGGCTGACGGGAAGTATCAAATGGATAAAATATTTCTGATACCTGATCAAGTTTTTGATTCATTAGCAAGTATTGTCTTCTATCTTTTAAAAAGATCGCTTCACCATATCTGATTTCTGATTTTATCTTGATAAAAGAAATAACAATTCCAAAGATCAACGTGATAAATAACAATAATTTAAGATGAGCAAACTTAAAACAGAAAATATTTTTTATCTTTTCACCAGATGAAACCAATGCAACACCGCTAACAACTCCAATATGGAAAATGGATGCAAATTTATAATTGGGAAACGAAACGAAAGAAAAAAGGAAGGCGGTAAGTACTGTCAGCAACAATGCAAAATATTTTTCATTGTGTTTACTTTTTTGGTATAACTGTATCAACAAGAAAAAATATATCAGAAAAAAAATTACAACAGCAATCACACCGCTTTCCGCAAAAATTTCAAGGAAATCATTATGCGCATGCACATTGTGAACAAGCAGCAAAGTTTTATCATCAAAATATTCACCGTTATAGCCCGGATAGTAACCGCTCCATTTATACAAACCAAAACCAACCAGTGGCTTTTCTTGAATCATCTTAAATGATGCATCCCAAAAATTAAGACGCAGCTTATTACTTTTAAATTCGGTATCAAAAAAAGTTTCTGCTGTTGATTTGAGGTCTGGTCTCTCCCCTACTTTTGATGGGATAAAGGAAAATAATAGTGATGCAGCAAGTACTATCAGAACAGGTTTTATCTTATTAAAAAACTTTTTCTTATCAGTCTTAAAAAATGTATATATGAAATAAGAAATTGTGATTACAAGTAATATTAAAACCCCGGCACGACTTCTTGTAAATAACAGAAATGATACACAAAATACTGCTGCGATTAAAAGGAATTTTCTGTTCTTTCTTTCAACATACTGATGTGCTATTAAAAAAAATGGCAATGCTGATAAAAGATATTCACTGGCAAAACCTCTGTGCCCTAACATTGAACCGGGAGGCATTACGGTGGGAAGTTCAATTAATTTTACCTGAAATACTTCAAGCATTCCTACGATGCTGAATAAAGTTGAAAAAATAACTACTGAATATGACACCACCTTAAAAAATCTATCTTCACCAAGTACTAAGAAAACAATTGTCGATTGAAGAATTATTACAAATGGTATTAACAGATCGCTATATTTTAATGTCAGCAATGATGCTGAATCGTTCAAAAAAGCTGTAAGGAAGCACAAAGGGAAAAATATAATTAAAAGAGTGAGGAGTTTGTTCAGGTAAACTTCCCTGTCCAAATTCAACTTTAAAATAAATGCAAAAAAGAGCAGTATTGATAAAGAAAAGTAAACCATTCGCTGGACAACATCCATTTCATACGCCATAATAGAATAAGTAATTGGCGAAAGGAATTCTAAGCCAAATAATAGGGTTAAACCGGTATTTGTCTTTCTGGTTACCATATCTTTATTTTTAACTCATAAACTAATTTACAGTCCAAATTAATAGCTGTCGTTCAACTTGAGCACAATCTAATTATTGATTGATTTCAGTGTATGATGTGACTGCCATATTAATCATTATTAATTTTTTATAAATACTTGTTGGAAAATGAAACTCAAATAAATCAGTTAGGCGTAAGTGTAATACGTACGTTAGCATATTATGATATATTCTATTACCCGTTAACCGCTGACGAAATTTACCATAATCTTGGTGATAATCACACAAGTATTGTGGAGGTAGAAAATATTTTGGAAAAGTTATCAGCGGATAAATTAGTATTCAGAAAAGGAAAGTTCTACCAATTAAATAATAATGATGAATTTATAGTGCGACGTGAAAAAGGAAACAAGCTTGCGGAAAAAAGATTGAAGACAGCCCAGCGTGTTTCAGGAATTGTTTCGAGATTTCCTTTCATTCGTGGAATCATGCTTTCCGGATCGATTTCAAAAGGTTTTATGGAAGAAGATTCTGACATTGATTATTTTGTTATTACACATCCAGACAGAGTTTGGATTTCAAGATTGATACTGATGCTTTTTAAAAAATTATTCTTGTTGAATTCAAAGAAAAATTTCTGCATAAACTATTTTGTTGATTACGAAAACCTCGAAATACAAGAAAAAAATGTTTTTACTGCAACGGAAATCGCCACATTAATTCCTACATTCGGGAAAGAATGTTATGATGATTTTTACAAGCAAAACCTGTGGATAAAGAATTTCTATCCGAATTTTCCAAAGAGAGATACTTCCGAAGTTATAAATCGAAAGGATGGTATTGTAAAAAATCTTCTTGAAAAGGTTTTAGAAAATAAAATAGGTAACACTCTTGATAATTTTTCGATGAGTTTATTTGAGAGTTTTTATAAGGTCAGATATAAGAATTATAATCAGGAGGAGTTTAAATTAGCCTTTAAATCATCGAAGAAAGAATCAAAACATCATCCAAAATTTTTTCAGAAGAAAGTACTCACTGAATTTGAAAGTAAGTTAAAATCTATTGAAGACAAATTAAAAGTTTTTCAGTGATTACAATGAAAAAGATTCTTTTTACGCATTCGTATTTCTATCGCTTCGATCCCAAACAATGGGCTGCAAAGCAACCTTATCCACCGCTGGGAACAATCTATGCTGCATCTGTTATGCGACAAGCAGGATATGATGTCGATTTATTTGATACTGCGTTGATAGAATCTCCTGAAATAATTTCAGTACAGATTAGAAATAAAAAACCAGATTATCTCGTTATCTATGATGATGGATTTAACTATCTGACTAAAATGTGTCTCACAAATATGAGAGATGCTGCATTTAGAATGGCTGAGATAGCGAAAGAAAATGGTATCACTGTAATTATGTCCAGCTCTGATGCAGCCGATCATTATGAAAAATATCTTCAGCACGGAGTTGACTTTGTTGTTATTGGTGAGGGCGAGTTAACATTGAAGGAATTGATTTCAAAAATTGATTCCGGTGAGAAAAATTATAACCAAATTGATGGATTGGCATTTAAAGAAAATTCTGAAATTATTAAAACTTCTCAGAGACAAATAGTAAAAGAGCTTGATTCGTTTCCGATACCTGCATGGGATTTGGTTGACATTTCTTCATACAAAAAAATCTGGATTGAAAATCATGGATACTTCTCACTGAATATTGCTACGACGAGAGGTTGTCCGTTCAAATGCAACTGGTGTGCAAAACCAATTTACGGAAACAGGTATAATTCAAGATCACCACAGAAAGTTGCGGATGAAATTGAGTTCTTGCTTAATAATTTTCAACCGGATCATTTCTGGATGTGCGATGATATTTTCGGTTTAAAACCCGGATGGGTTCAGGAATTCAGAAACGTGATAAAAGTAAAAGGACTGAAGTTCAAATATAAAATTCAGTCAAGAGTTGATTTACTTCTTCAGGAGGATACGATTAGTGCATTAGCAGAATCAGGTGCTGAAACAGTTTGGGTTGGTGCAGAATCCGGCTCGCAAAAAATTCTGGATGCAATGGATAAAGGAACTACCGTTAAACAAATTTATGAAGCAACAAATAATTTAAAGAAGAATGGAATCAGAACTGCTTTCTTCCTTCAGTTCGGTTATCTCGGTGAAGAAAAAGCAGATATCGAAAAAACCATCAATATGGTTCTCGATTTAATGCCAGATGATATTGGAATTTCAGTATCGTATCCTTTGCCAGGCACAAAGTTTTATGAAAAAGTTAAAGAGCAATTAAATGAAAAATCTAACTGGACGGACTCGGATGAGCTTGCGATGATGTATAAAGCAGCTTTCTCACCTTCCTATTACAAAAAGCTTCACAGATACGTTCACAAAGTTTATAGGCGAAAACAGAGTCTGATGAACATTAAAAATGTTCTGCTTAATCCTTTTACAATCAACAGAAAAAAGATTCGTTCTGCCTTATCAATATTGTATTATGTTCCTTCCTCGATAGCTGATTCGATTGTGCTGAAAAAACTTGAAACCGCGAAATAATTTTTATAATGAATTCTGAAGCATCTCAACTGACAAACGTAAACAAAGCTTTTTCTCTTCAATCATTAAACTACGATGAATATGATAAATCAAATCCAACATTAACCTGGATGCGAAAAAAGGTGATGAATCATGCATTGAAGTTTCTTCGAACTGATAATAAAATATTAGAACTAAACAGCGGAACCGGAATTGATGCTCAGTTCTTTGCTGAGAAAGGATTTACTGTTCACTGTACTGATCTTTCAGACGGAATGGTTGAGCAAATGAAAAAAAAATTTTCATCCGGAAAGTTCGCTGATAAAATATCTGTTCAACAATGTTCATTTACAGAACTTGATCAAATTGAAGGAAAAAAATTTGATTTTATTTTTTCAAACTTTGGTGGATTGAATTGTATTCCAGATCTTAAAGCAGTAACAAAATTTTTTCCTCAATTGCTGAATAAAAATGGAAGAGTTTGTCTGGTTATTCTTCCTCCGGTTTGTCTGTGGGAAATTGTGCAGCTATTAAGAGGCAAATTCAAATTTGCTTTCAGAAGATTTAAACGAAACGGAACTCTTGCAAATGTTGAAGGAATAAAATTTCAAACCTACTATTTTTCGGCAAATGAATTAATGAAAGCACTCGGTAAAAATTTTAAATTGTTGAAACTTGAAAGTTTAGCGTTGTTCACTCCAATTCCTCAGATGGAAAAAATTCCGAAAAAATTTCCACGATTCGCGAGAGTATTGAATAAAATGGATGAAATAATTTCCGGAATTGCACCGTTCAACAGGATTGGTGATCACATAATTGTAACTGCAGAATATACAGCAATGTAAGTGTGACATACTATCTTATGAACAAAGCAGAAAATAGTGTTTTAATAAGATCCTTCAGACTTACCTCTGCACTCTTGAATAAATCACAAAAATTGAGCGGGATTTTTATTATCATTCTATTGTTAACAAATGCTGTCCTCGATGTCTTTTCTATTGCTTCGGTTCTTCCTTTAGTTGCACTATTATTAAATCCTGAGCTTATTCATTCAAATAATTTGTTGAAATCAATTTATAATTTTTCAGGGATTAGTAACAGCACTGATTTCTTTATTCTTATAACTACTTCCGTAATTGTTCTATTCATTATTAAAAATATTATCAGCTATTGGATTTTTCGATATCAATCAAAATACGCTTTTGATGTATCTGCTGGACTTTCAGGAAATTTGTTGAATCATTTTTACACTTTGCCATTTCTTAAAATTAAATATGCTGATACATCAATGTATCTAAATAGAATTGTTAATATCCCACCTTCATTTGTTACAAATATCTTATTATCACTCCTTACAATATTTAGTGAAGGGTTAATAGTAATTCTTATCTCATCCGGTTTGCTAATATATAGTTTTGATATCTTTCTACTGCTTTTATTGATTCTCGGACCTGGAGCTTTTATCTACTATTTAATCAGGAAAAAGAAGCTCAGTGTTTTGAATTACAATTTGAAAACAAAATTACCAAAAGTGTTGAGGCTCGCTACCGAGGCAATAAAGGGATTTGTTGAGTCGACAATATTTCAAAAGCAAAAGCATTTTACAAACAAATTTGATCAGATAAATAAAGGATTAAATAATGATTATTCTAAACTGACTACAGCACAAGGAACTTCAATTAAGTTTGTGGAAATAATTATAATGATGGGTATTGGAATTTTATTCATTTATAGTAATCTCTTTATCGATAATAAAAACGAAGTGGTTTTAATATTGAGTTTGTTTGCAGCTGCTTCCTATAAAATTGTTCCATCGATAAACAGAATATTCGTTTCATTCTTAAACATAAAGACGCATCAGTTCACGTTGGATGAATTAAACGATATTGAAAATTTTAAAACTGCTCTATCAAATAAAAGTCATCAACCTATTTCTGTTAATGATAAAATCGAGTTAAATAATGTTTCCTTCGAGTACCCTAGTTCATCGTTCAAGTTAAACGTAAAAAATTTCAAAGTAAAGAAAGGTGAAAAAGTTGGAATTCGTGGTCTGTCAGGATCAGGAAAAAGTACTTTGATAAATATTTTCATCGGTTTGATTTCAATTCAGAAAGGTGAATTCCTTATTGATGGTAATAAAATTAATTCTGATGAAATTTCCGAATGGCAGAAATTAATAGGATATGTTGGTCAGAATCCGTTCATATTTAATGATTCCCTCTTGTACAACATCGCTTTTGATTATGAACTCAATGCTGATGATCAGGAAAGAATAAACAAGACATTGAATTTTTTGAATCTGGATAATCTGGTACAAAGCCTGCCAGATGGACTAAACACAAATATCGGAGAAGAAGGCTCAAAACTTTCTGGTGGTCAAAAGCAAAGGATTGCAATTGCCAGAGCTCTTTTTCCTGAAAGAGAAATTTTAATTTTCGATGAGATCACAAGCAATCTTGATAAAGAAACCGAAAAGGAAGTAATCCAAACAATTTTGAAGGTTGCAAAGAGGGATAAAACTATAATTTTTGTATCTCATAAAGACGAAATTCTTAATACCTGCGATAAAATTTATCGTGTTGAAAATGGAGATGTTTTCCTTGATAAAGAAAAAGTAACTTCCTCAATTGATGATTAATGCCCTCCATTAAATTTCGGGCATACATTTTTAATATTCTTTTTTAAACCAATATGATATGGGTTATTAAAAGTAATAATCTTAATAATTGATATTAATGATGCTCTTGCCAATCTGAATTCCCGATTTTTTACGAACAAAATGATGCTGCCAATTAGTGACCAAATAAGCCAGAGAGTGTTTATAGAATTGAATCGATTACTTTTCTTTAAGAAATAATGAAGTGCTAATACTCGTCTGTAATATGTAATCCCACTATCAAGCCGGTTTTCAGATTCTTTATGATGAAAAACTAAAGATTCTGTCAGCACAGTAACTTTATCAGGTAGCTTGATACAAATCCCATAGTTGTCCCCGATTCCATAATTATCTAAAACTTCATCGAATGGATTATTTATCAGCAATTCTTTTTTTATTATGCTTGCACCCAAACCATAAATTTTCGTTTTAAATACAGGGCTGTTGAAATTTGTAATTACAGGCCATCCCGCAAAAGAGAAACCATTTCCTCTTTTTTCATAAAAACTTACTACTGGTTTTAACCATAGAGAACTGAATATTTTTTGGTCAAGTTCTCCCCAAACTGAAAGCTGAAAAACGAATTTGAATAATAAACCTGATATAGTATTTGGAGGATGTTGTGATATCCATACTTCATTTTTATTCTTCTCCAATATCAATCCAGAAACAGCATTATTTAATCCATTGTTTTCAATAAAGTGTGACAACGCTAATACGTAGCCAGGTTCCGACTCAATATCATCATCGCAAATAAAAATATATTCGGATGTTGATTGTTGAATTCCAACATTTCGTTGCAGACAAACAGACGGGACAGAAGTAAAGTATTTAATATTCAGACCAAGGAATGTGTTTCGTAATTCAGCCTCTTCTAATTTCTCATCACTCGAATCAACAATTATCACTTCCTCAAGCTTGTAAGTCTGATTAAGGATTGCTCTTAACGTTCTGTATAATGAATCCTTCCTGTTTCTGGTGGCAATTACTGCACTAATTTTAATCATAGAATAATTATCAGCTGACTAGTCAACGATCGAAATTTCTAAAGGGAGTTGAACCTTGTGATCTTCTAACTTTTTAATTATTGCAACTATTTCTTTATCTGTAAATTTTATTGAACCTCTAATTTTGATCTTATTATAGTTTAAATATGCACATTCACCTTCCAATGATTCGTCAAAGAGAATGATTTTTCCGGATCGGATAATTATTAATATATCTTCAGGATTAACATTAAAAAACGCATCATAATTATTTTCACTTTTTTTCTTCACAACAACAATATCAGCCTGGTATCCATTTTTAATTTTGCCAATGCCTTTTACATTTAACAATTCACCCGGCAATGATGTCATAGAATTAATTAATTCTTCATCATTTAATGCATTAAACTGCCTTGCAATCCTGATATGATTCCAGAAATTTGGATCAGATGTGAGGTTCGAATCGGATCCAAACAAAATCGGTATTTTATTTTTTAATTCAATAATGTTAGCTGTTTTTTTATAAAGAAATAAGTTTGAATCGGGACACCAAATCAGTGCAGCCAGCTTATCCGCGAGGTTTGCATTTATACTAATTCCATGCACTGCAATTATTTTCCTTTTGAACAAATTCCATTTGAATAGTTTATTGATCTCATTTTCAATAGTTTCTCCACTTCCCTCTCCAAGATGAATAATAAAAGGAAGTTTATTTGATCTCATATTTAACTTTATGCGCCAATTCTTTTCTAAACTGACTGAATGCAAATAGTTATAACTCCCAAATACATTGATAATTTGATCTGATTTTCTAATAGAATTACTTCCGTGATGTATAACAGAAGTGATTCCATTGAACAAATTCTTAATCATTCCAAATTTCATTCTTAACTCAATTGGAATATTCAATGTAGTATTAATTTCTATCGAATATAATCTGTGAATATCATTCCCCCATTCAAGATAGTCTCTATAAATCTTTGAACTTAAACGAGGGAAGAGATTAAATTCAAGATGATCATGCGCATTAAATAATCCTGGGAAGGCTAACGCATCTTTAAAATTAATTATATTTGAATTACCCTGACCTTTGATCAGTCCGGCGTTGACCGTATTAATTTTGCCGTCGAGAATCGAAACATAAAAGCGATCACCTGAATTATTCAGAATTGAAATGTTATTTAGAATAACTGATGACATCTATTAATTATTTGTCAGTTTTTTATAATTTCTTTTATATTCTTCATAAGTCCATGATGCCGAATGTTTCATTGACCAATCGTATGCAGAGGCTCTTATTTTTTCTATTCTTTCTTTATCAGATATTAATTCAAGAATTTTTTTTGTCAAAGTAGTATAATCTCTGCAATCAGCCGAAATACAAAAATCATCCGTAAGGTCATAAATGAGTCCGACCCGGCTTCCGCAAACCAATACCCCGCTTGACACTGCTTCATTTATTACGACTGCCTGTGCTTCATGTAACGAAGTGTGAATCATAAAGTGTGAACCTGAGAGATAATTGTTTAACTCCTGATGTGGAACAGCATCAACAAATAGAACATTCTTAAGCCCAAATTCCTGAACAAGTTTTTGGATCTTACCTTCTAAAAAATCATCACCAATTATTGTGAGCAGGCAATTCATTTTTTCACTTAAAATTTTGAAGGCTTTTAATAATGTTGCTTGGTCTTTCACATCTGTGAGGTTTGCAACGTGGATGAAATTATAAGGTTCTGAAAAGGTTTTTGTCTTAATAAAAGAGAAAAGTTTTTCTTCAGCGCCGTAGGGAATAATATCAATGTCATCACGATGTACACCGAGCGATCTTAGTTGCATCAATTGAAAATTTGTCAGAAGAACAATCTTGCTTGCATTCTTGCAGACTTCTAATGTTCTCCTCCTACTTTTTTCGTTTACTATGTTGCCATAATTAATTTCGGGAAGATTAGCTGTCTCGCCACCTTGTAATGTTACAATACACGGAATTTTAAAAAGCTTACTCAGCTTTACAGCAAGAAGCCCGGCAGGCAATGCCCAGAAAGCATGAATCAAATCATATCTTTTTATCATATGATCTTTCAAGAACAGAAACAATAGTAAAAATGCTTTAAACCAGCCTGGTGATTTTATATTAGCTAAGATCGATTTTAGCTTGAAATTTTTTGAGACTTCTTTTATTTCAGTTTTAATTAATGAATACACCACTATTTCAAAATCATGGCTAAGCCGTTCAATTAGGTAAACCATGGAGGGCACACCTTGCAGAAATTTTCCGTTACCAATTCCGCCGTTAACTATAATTGCAACTCTTTTCACCGCTATAATCTGCTTGTTCGTTTTAGTAAGATAATTGTTTTATCAAATACTAATTCAGGTGTATAACGCGACAAACAATGTACATCACCATACTTGCAAACTTCGAGTAAACAATTTCCACATTCTAAATCAGATGAATTAAGACATAATGAATGCTCTCCTTGTGGTGCGGACCAATCTGAACGCGAGGAACCAAATAAAGCAAGTGTTGGAATTCCTGATACCCAAGCAATGTGCATTAATCCTGAGTCTTCCGTTAAAACAAAATAAGTTTTATTTATGATTGCAAATGCTTCTGCTAAAGTTGTTCCTTCACCATTTACCAAATCAATTAAATGATCCTTCAGCATTTTTTTTAGAAACAAAGATTTTTTAGAAATGGTTTTTAATCCAAGAATTAAAAATTGAGTAGCGGGAAATTTCTTTCTCCATAATTCTGCATATTTAACATAGTTCTCAATTTGCCAGTTGCGTGTACTAAAAGCACCTGCAGGATTCAATACAACAAGCATATTTGAAGAATTCCATCCTGCATTCATCAATTTAATTTTCCCTGCATCCGGATTATTTAATTGTAATCCGGTATTCAAATTGATAGAACATAAACCGATCGCTTCTATTCCTTTTTTATATTTTTCCCCGGCGGATGTTGCAGAAAATCTTTCTATCTCACTCCATGCCAAAGGCTTAAGAAATCTTCTCACAAGTCTACTCATCTTATTTCTTTGTAAATCAATTACAACGTCATACTTATTAATTTTTAGCTTGGGTAGCAATAATAATAAACTTAAGAATTGGAGTTTAGTATTTCTACCGCCACCTATTGAATAAATCCAATTGTATAATCTTATAGAATCGGGTATGTCTTTTACTTCTTTTCGCGTTAGAAGGTGTATCGTTGTATTTGCCGGGAGGTTTTCTTTTAAACTTTGTACGTAAGGAAGTGTAATAGCAACATCCCCCATTGCTTGTAAACGAATAATTAGAATTCTTCTTGGGAGAGATTCAGAATGCCATGGTTTAAAGTTTAAAATTTCATTCATTAATATTCAGATATCCACCTATTCAGCATATCATAATTTCTGCTATTACTATTAGGTAGAAATTCTTCCACTAAAGATATTACATTAAAATTAAAAAAGATAAGGTAAGATTTTTACGAAAGCTATGAATACTAATAATTATTAACAAGTACTTAGTTAAAAATACAATATTAATTAGTAAAGTTTTTACAAATTGATAGTAACATAAAATGTGAGACTCACCCTGTTTAACAACTCTAATTATTCTTGAATTAGCATTCCTTAAATTAATAGAAACATTATATTTTATACTGGCTTTTAACTAAGAATACAAACCCTATTGCTTGTTCAACAGCATCTTCTTTGTATTTATATAATTGCTCATCTTAAGAGTATAGAAATATATAACTTACATTATAGAATAGTATACATTAAGATTTGTATATTGTAAGAAGTTGAATATGAATAAAGTAATATTATTTAATATAAGAAGCTCAAATTCTAAAAACCGGGTTCAGGTTTCCGGAAAAACTTGAAGATTGGCTTGATCAACATTGGGCAAATTTTGATTTGCGGAAAAATCCTCTTACACCATGGTTGACTCCTGAAATGGTAAACAAGATTTTGAATTTCGAAACTGTCATCAATGCTCAATATCCTACAGTATCCGATTTTAAATTAACTTCTTTTCAGAAGAAGACGATGAAAGCTCTTTCATCTTTCCGATATAAAACTGATTTCTTCAACTTTCCGTACGAATTAAAAGCATTGCAAAAGTTCTGGTTAAAATACCGAAGACCAGAAGTGGAAGGATTTTACACTGAGTGAAGCCACTTAAAAAGAAAAGCCTCATTAAAAGTCTTGCATTCAGAGTTCTGTATCCTGCAACAGAAAAATATCTTTCAAAAGAGAGAAAATTTAAATACAAAGGAATAAATGTTATTGTATTCCCTGGCGTTTTTCATCCGGGATTTTTCTTCAGCACAAAAATTCTGCTTAATTATCTTGCTAAACTTGACCTCCATGAAAAATATCTTCTTGAGCTGGGAGCCGGAACAGGTTTGCTATCAATTTTTGCTTCGAAACATGGAGCTTTTGTAACTGCTTCTGATTTGAGTCTTACCGCAGTTTACAACATCGAAAAAAATGTGAAGTTGACTGATGCAAACGTGGAAGTTGTTCACTCAGATTTGTTTGATGATATACCACATAGAAGGTATGATTACATAGTTATCAATCCACCTTATTACAAAAAAAATCCTGCGAGCGAAAAAGAATTAGCATGGTTTGGCGGCGATGATTTCCAGTATTTCCGGAAATTGTTTTCACATCTTGGAAATAATTTTTATGATGATACAACCGCACTTATGGTAATTTCAGATGAGGCTGAAATTGAAATGATCAAATCGATTGCAAGAGAATATAATTTCCTGATGAAGGAAGTATTTCATAAAAAAACCTGGGGAGAAAATCATTTCATATTCAGTATTATTAGTTTACAGAGTCAATAACCACAATCGTGGTTAAACATCTCCCGATATTATGTTTTATTTCTTTCATTCTTTGAGCGGTAATAAAACAGCAGGAAAAAAATTAACATTCCAAGTGAACCATACAATTTCGGATATGCAAATACCGCAGTAAATCCTTTAGTTATCTTTAAAGAGGTGTATGGCAGTTTCAATGCGATGAGAGAAAATGAAATAAAAAGCAAAATCCACAAATTTCCTGAATGATTTTTTCGAAGCACATCAATAGATATTATTATTGGAATTAATAATAGCACAAAATGATAATCAATTGACGCAGGATTTAATATCGTCCCTGCAACTATAAGGAAAGAAAATTCAAGATCCGGTGATTTGAAATTTATAGCCGTAAAAGCAGTGATAATCATTACTGCGATGCTGAAGAATATCGTTAGTGTTGAAGCCAGTATCGGAATATTTTCAACCGGATATGGATTCCAATATTTATCGAACATAAACAGATGATGAAAGAAACTGTGTATTGTCTGATACGCAGTAACCGCCAATTCAGAATTGGAAGTATAACCTAATAGCCGATTGCTATAAGCAAACCAGCTTTCAATTCCGATAAAAGGTAGTGTAATTAATATTAATGTTGCCATTGTAATTAAAATCCAGATCAGGCTCTTCCATTTTTTTTTAATCACGAGCAGTAACCAGATTATTACTCCTGCAGTTTTGAGCAAGAAAAGGAGACCAAGAAGAACTCCAAGCAATTTCTGATTATCAGTATTATATGCATGCCAGGACAATACCAACAGGAATAAAATAAAAATATAAACCTGAGCGTACGAGAAATTTGTATATAACGGTTGAAATACAAGAAATGTGATAAATACTATCGGGACCCAGTAACTTGTGAAATCTAATTTCCTGATAATGAATACGACAGTAAAAATAAGAAGCAGAAAATTAATTATTATCCAGATGATTCGGGCAGTCTCGTAATCAAATGCTGAAAATGGTAAGACGATAAAAACTGTTGTTGGGATATTCACGAGATAAATTTCATACACTCCCGGAACATAATCCTCAACTTTTGAACTGAACCAATCATCATTATAAAAATTACTTATCTTTTCTCCATTCAGAAATAATCGTGATGCTGTATAGTAAGCGGCAAACCCGTGTGTTGACTTAGTTAAATTGTTTATGATGTGAAATATTAAAAATGTGAAGAGCAAAAGACAGACAATCCAAAGTATATATATTTTGTAATGGGCTATACTTTTTGCGATCCGATTTTTGAAAACCGACATTAAATTTTAGCGAGTGGTGATAGTTTAAGATAACAAACACACTTTTTACATATTGAATCGGTATTCATATCAAGATTTTTTCTAAACAAAATTGATTCATCGGAATTTAATATTTCCATTAAATCATTTTCATGAATATTCCCGATTTTTTTATGAAAGAAACAAGGACGGACCGTTCCGTCAGCTTCAATTACTGTTGAAACCCAGGGCGCATTACAGCTTATTTTGGGGAAATCACTCAATCCATAAAATGCAGCATAATAATTATAGAATCTTCTGATTTTATCCGGTGATTCAGCAATGAATTTACGTTCAAAATCTACCGAATGAGAAATGATTAGCGATTCTATTATCTCTTTTAATTTTTTCACTTCTTCAATTGATAATTTTATTTCGCTGACTTTTTTCTCTTCCCACAATTCTGCACGGTTAAAAGCATCAGTTGTAACATCAGCGGTGAGAAAACTGATTTGATCCAATCCGATGTCTTTTGCAGCATCAACAATATTTGGGAAGTCCAAATAGTTTTCTTTCTGAATTACACTTCGGGCTGTTACTCTGAATTCAGGATTTAGTTCTTTTAATTCCTGAACTCCTTCTTTTAATTTCTCAAATGCATTTGGAATATTTCTGATTTTATCGTGAATATCTCTTGAACCATCCAGTGAAACAATTACCTCATCTACATTTGCTAATATTTCCGATGCATATTTCTTTAATAACAATCCTGTTGAAAGCAGAGTGATTTTAATTTTTCTTGTTTTAATTATCCCGCAAAATCTGAAAAAGTTCGGATGCATAAGAGCCTCTCCGCCGGACATAACGATTTCCTTGGTATTCAATTTCCGAAATGAATCGAGCATTTTCGAAATATCAGATTCTTCAAGCTGCTTTACATTATGATTTCCTTTCCAGATATCACACATAACACAACGGCAGTTACACCTGCTGTGTGGCATTAATATTAAAATCGGCAGTGAATAAATCCTGTGCGATTTTAAAGTGAAATATCTACTGATCGTATCTGACAAATTTATTTTCATAAACAATAATCGCTAAAAAGGCTGACTTCTGAATACCAATTTAATTGACATGGTTATCTTTTAAAAACTTTAATCCGTTGAATTATTTAAAAGAAAAATTGACGATGATAAAATAATGCTTCAATTTACTATATTTCGAGTAAGTGAAATAATGACGATTTCTTTTTTCTACATGATGCTTAATAAATTTATATTGTCCTCCATTTTCTTCATTCTGTCGGCATATCCCCAAACAAACGAATATTTTTTTAATCAGCTTACTGATGCTGATGGTCTTTCTCAAAGCACAATTTTTGCAATGATACAGGATAAGGACGGATATTTGTGGCTTGGAACAATAGATGGTTTGAATCGTTATGATGGATATGAGTTTCGAATTTATTCAAACGATCATTCGGATTCTACTTCAATTTCCGATAATTTCATTTCGGCTCTTTATGAGGACAGCGATGGATATATCTGGGTAGGCACAGTAAATGGTTATTTAAATTGTTTCGACAGAAAAACTGAAAAGTTTAAAAGATTTTTTATAAACGATTTTCTCTCATCCAAAATTTATAACGAAGATGATTATTATGAATATCCTTTAGCATTTTCACGTAATCAAAATAATTCAATCACATCCCTAGCCGAAGATAAAAACGGGTATTTATGGATTGGTACCTGGGGTTCTGGAGTAATTATCTTTAACAGAAAAAATCATAACTCAGTACATCTTTACAACGATCGCTCTGATTCTTTCAGTATTAGTTCAAACAGAATTACAGATATTTTAATTGAGAAGAATAATACTATCTGGATAGCAACTTTTGGAGGTGGATTGAACAGGCTTTCATCAGTTTCTTCTCAGAACAAACTTAATGAAAATGAATCATCTTATAATTTCTTACACTTTAAACATAATTCCGGTATAAGTTACTCTGTCAGCGATAATAAAATTACTTGTCTGTACGAAGGTAGAAATGGAAATATTTGGATTGGTACATTTAACACAGGTTTAAATAAACTTGATCTCAAAAATAAATTTCTTGAACCAAATCAAGCCAGATTTTTGCATTACTCCGTGAACAATTTATTAAAAAACAGTATTTCAGATAATAATGTTATGGCTATTCAGCAGGATACTGATGGGTTTTTATGGATAGGAACATTTGGAGGCGGGATTGACGGATTCGATATAAGTAAAAATTCTTTCGTTAACCTATCAGAAATTTCTTCACATCAGAATGCTTTTCATGATGTTGAAATACTTTCACTATTCATAGACAGATCTGGAGTTATTTGGGCTGGTTCACATCTGGGAGAAGGTGTAACAAAAATTCAGAAATTTAATACTAAGTTTGAAATTATTAACAGAACTTCACCGGGAACTTTAATATTAAATGATGATGTTGTTTGGTCATTGTTCAAAGATAGTAATGAAAATCTCTGGGTTGGCACTTATCGTGGCGGAGTGAATGTACTAAACCTGCATAATCAACAAACTACTATTTACAACAAGCAATCAGATTTAAATCATAGACTAAGTGATAATCATATAAGATCATTTGCCGAGGATAAGTTTGGAAATATCTGGATCGGTACATACAGCGGCGGACTAAACAGAATTAATAAATCAAATCAAAAAATAGATGTGTTTAAAAATGAACCCGGCAATCTGAATTCTCTTTCTGCAAATCAGGTTTTGGACATTTATGTTGAATCAGAAAATATTATCTGGGCAGCTACATTCGGAGGCGGACTTAACAAACTTACTTTTGCTGATAATTCTTCCGGAAAGCCGGATTTCAAAGCATACCGACACAACTCCAATGCTGCTAACTCAATTTCGGATGATCGGGTCTATACAATATTAAAAGATAGTAAAAACAATTTTTGGGTTGGAACTTATGGCGGTGGATTAAGCAAGTTTGATGCAGCTAATGAAACTTTTGAGATTTTCATTCCTCCCGACGATGATCAATTGCAAATCAACAATAAAATTCTTTCTATTACTGAATCAACTCAAGGAATAATTTGGATTGGTACTTCAGGAGGTGGATTAGTTAAATTTGATCCATCATCTGATTTATTCAAAGTTTATTCAGCATCAGATGGATTGACCAGTACGGTTGTTTACGGAATACTCGAAGATAATTCTCAAAATTTATGGTTGAGTTCAGATGATGGAATTTTTCTACTCAACACTTCAAATGAAAAATTCACTCAGTTTAAAATTGAAGATGGTGTTCAAAGTCTTGAATTCAGTGGTGGAGCTTATTTTAAAGATTCAAATGGCTTCATGTATTTTGGCGGCATCAATGGTTTTAATTATTTTCATCCTGACAGTATTGTTATCAGTCAATATGCACCCACTATTGTAATCACCAGGGTTAAAGTAATGGATGTTGAAGTTAAAGGTAAACCGGAGGAACTCAGATTATCTTATGATCAGAATTTTATTTCGATAGAATTTTCTGCACTTGATTTTTTCTCTCCCAAAAGAAACAAATACAGCTATTTGCTCGAAGGATTTCAAAAGTCATGGATTTCTACTGATGGCTCGAACAGAACTGCTATTTATACTAATCTTCCGGCTGGCGAATTCACGTTTAAAGTAAAAGGAACGAATGCGGATGGAATCTGGAACGAGAATGCAGCTTCGATTAAAATTATTATCAACCCACCATTCTATCAAACCTGGTGGTTCGTAACTCTTATTATAATTGCGCTTGCGCTTTTAATTTATTATCTCGGAACTATTCGAATTAAAAGTCAGTTGGAGATTGAGAGATTAAAATTGAAAATTGCATCTGATTTGCATGATAATATCGGTGCCGGTTTAACCGAAATATCTATCCTCAGTGAAGTTGCAGGAAGAAATGAATATGATTCAGGTTCTGACTCTGTTGTAAAAAAAGATTTGCAAAAAATCAGTGATACTGCAAGACAAATGGTTGATTCAATGAGTGACATTGTTTGGGTTGTAAATCCACAAAGAGATTCATTGCACGATCTGATAATAAAGTTAAAAGATTCCTATAATGAATTCTTTAGCTCCATCGGTATATCATTCCAGGTTAATAATGTTGAGAAGAGCGATGACATTAAACTGCCGATGGAATACAAACAAAATCTGCTTTTAATGTTTAAAGAAGCCATTAACAATGCAATCAAGCACAGCGGTTGCAAAAAAATTATTCTTGAAGCATTTTACAATAATTATACTATTAAAATTATTCTAAGAGATGATGGACGCGGATTTGATCTGAATGATGTTAAGTTTGGCAATGGAATTAAAAATATGAAGGCAAGAGCAAATAAAATAAATGGTAATATCATGTGGGATTCCGGAAAAGAAAAAGGAACGGTTATCAGTTTTACCGGAAAGCTTGGGAAAATAAATAGAGTTAAATCATTGTTTGATTGATTACCGGAGTTTAAATGATTAATGTAGCTATAGTTGAAGATAATGACACAATAAGAGAAGGTTTAGCTGTTCTGATAAATGGAACGAATGGATACAAATGTGTTGGATCATTCAGAGATTGTGAAAGTTTTCTTCTTAAACTAAACACACTGGATGCTAATGTTGTATTAATGGATATTGCTTTACCCGGAATAAATGGTATTGAAGGAATCAGAGAGTCAAAAAAAATAAAACCTGATATTGATATTTTAATGCTCACAATTTATGAGGATAGTGAGAAGGTTTTTGATGCTTTGTGTACGGGTGCTTGCGGGTATTTAGTAAAAAAAACTCCTCCGCTAAAATTACTTGAAGCAATTAAAGAAGTTTATGAAGGTGGATCCCCAATGAGCAGCCAGATTGCCTGGCAAGTCATCACTGCTTTTAAAGAATCAAAAGACACAAAGATGGAACAACAGGAATTCGAATTGAGTCCCAGAGAAAAGGAAGTCCTGACTTTATTGGCTGGCGGGAATAATTATCAGCAAATTGCCAATCAGTTATTCATAAGTGTTGATACCGTCCGTCATCATATTAAAAATATCTATAAAAAATTACACGTACATACACAGTCTGAAGCTGTGGCAAAAGCAATTCGTAAAAAAATTATCTGATCGGGTTACTCCTACATAGATATGTAGGTAAAATCATTTCCCAAATTCCACAACGAATATATTTACATAATCATGTAATTGATTACCTGAATTTTTCTGCTAGTTTTAAACCAGAGATTCAGAATACTCATTCACAGTTTCTAAAAAATTCTTAAAAAAAATTTAAAGAATTTATTAATTGAAAGGGTGCGCAAATGGAAACACTAACCAAGAAAGAACTATCAAATCCAATTGCTGATTTAATCAGCGATGAGATATATGAACTGCTCTTATCAAGAGGTTTAATTAACGAAAGAGCTGTACGGGATTACATCATCAGGAAAAAATTTAAACAGCTTCGTTCTCAGAAATTACGGACTGGTGATGCAATCGATTCTCTAAGAGCAGAGTATCCATATCTGCAGTTTGATACAATAAGAAAAATTGTTCACAATCCACCGAAAAATTTTGCAAACTAAATAACGCCCTCCTCGTGCGATCACCTCATCTGCCACGTGAGGTGATCCACTTCATTAATTATTAGCTTTATTTTCTGCAGGTTGATGTTCGGGCTTCAACAAATCGTTGACTTCTTTAACCGGATTAAAAGTGATTTTAGGAACTTCAACAAATACTGTTAACCAGTAATACATTCCGCCATTCCATAATCCCGGAAGTTCAAGTGCCTTTAATTCTTTACCCCCTTTTGATTTATTAGTTATTAATCCTGTATCCGGATTTACAAATTTTTTTAGTTCGAATAATCTGCCTTTATAATCTTTGATTCCGCAAGCAAGATCAACTGGATTAAAGTGAGTTGCCTCGTCAAATATTGAAGCCTGTTTTTTATCAGAAAGATTTACCTGTGTTGATTCAACAATTTGTTTTGATATTTCTCCATTCAGATCTTCAATCCAGAATGGACTTCCTCCCGGATGCCCCTCTCTTCTTACCATTCCGCAAACCCTGATCGGACGATTCAGAAGATCGAAGAAATACTTTTTCCATTCATCTGAAGATTTTGTATTCAGCTTTGCCGATAGATCCAATTCAAATTCTGTCTTAATTAATGCAACAGCTTCCTTTATTACTGTTTCAGAAACATCTTCACTATCAAGTTTATTTAATAGTTCAAAAATCTTGCTTTGAAGATAAATCAGGTAACCGCCGATAATTTTTTTATATCGATATGTTTCTGTTTTAATCTGATCAGGAACTATGTTATCGATATTTTTAATGAGAACAATTTCTTCATTTAACTCATTCAGATTATTCAGCAATGCACCATGACCTCCGGGTCTGAAGAGAATTTTTCCGTCTGCGTCTCTGAATATTTTATTATCAACTGTTGCTGATACCGTATTTGTTTCAGAACTTTGAAATGAAAAGCTGACATCAAAGATCCATCCAAGTCTGTTGTATTTACTATAAATTTCTTTGAATAGGTTTTTAATTTCAGCTTCATGTTCAGGTGAGATAGTAAAATGTATTTTTACTGTTTTATCTTTTCCTGATGCATAGTTTATCGCTTCTACGAGATGTTCTTCAAAAGCGGTTCTTGATCCATCAGAATATGAATGAAACAATATTGAGCCTTTCGGAAGATGTGCATAATTTAAACCATCAGAATTGCACGTGTAATTAATCAATTCGGAAATGCTCTTCTGACTAATTAATTCTTCCGGGTCTCTGCCATCCTTGATTAGAGTATTCTTTAAGTCTTCATAGAAAGCAAAGTGTCTGATGTTATCAAAAAATTCCAAAGTTGCTTTACATTCTGAATCGCCTCTTGCGGCTTTCTCAGATATCTTATTATAATCCGAATTATCCGGGTTAGCAGTAACTGCTAATAATTTCTGAAACATTCTTGTAGCTGCACCTGAAGCCGGAACAAATTTAATTACTCTGCCTTGGTCCTGAGCTGATTGAAACCGACCGATATATTCATCTTTTTCAAAATCATTAAAAACTTTTACTCCATTGCCGATATTACAAGGTTTATAGAGTTTAATCCAGGGTACGCCGTTCTCAAATATTTTCAATTGTTCGATTATTGAATCGATGGGAATATCAAGATTCTTCTCTAAACTAAGTTCCTTTCGAATTTCTTCTGTTTGATTGGAGTGCATATTCTAAAATTTTTGTTTGATAATTATTCTTATAACAAAAATAATTAAATAAATTTAGCCAATGAATATTCAACCAAATACTTTAGAAGAATTAGCCAGCATCGCTCAAGCCACTCCGATAGTTGAGATTCGTGATACATTGCTAAATGAAAATAAAATATCACTCTATATTAAAAGAGAAGACTTGAATCATCCGGCACTATCCGGTAATAAATGGCATAAACTCAAGTACAACATTCGGGAAGCAATTGAGCTTGGGAAAAAAACTTTACTGACTTTCGGCGGAGCTTACTCAAATCATATTTACGCTGCTGCAGCCGCAGGAAGGATTTTTAATTTCAGAACTATAGGGCTGATCCGGGGAGAAGAACATCTACCGTTAAATACAACTCTAACTTTTGCAAAAGAAAATGGCATGGAACTTTATTATTTGGACAGAACAGCATACCGGCAAAAGAATTCTTCTCAGGTTATTCAGAATTTAAGAGATAGATTTGGTGATTTCTATTTGATACCGGAAGGTGGAACTAATGAATTAGCAGTAAAAGGATGCAGCGAATTAATCGGAAAAATGGATTTACATTTTGATTATATCTGCTGTCCTTGCGGAACTGGCGGAACACTGGCTGGATTAGTTTCAGGATTAAATGGAAAAAAATATGCTCTTGGATTTTCTGTGTTAAAAGGAGCCTCTTTTCTAAAAGATAATGTAAGGAATTTATTAAATAATGCTGGTTATGATTTATTAACAAATTGGAATATAAACCTTGATTATCATTTTGGTGGCTATGCAAAAGTGAGTAAGGAATTGATTGAATTTATAAATACGTTCTATTCTAACACAAAAATTCCAATTGAACCAATCTATACAGGCAAAATGATTTACGGCATTTACGACCTGATTTCAAAAGGATTTTTTGAACACGGAACCCGAATTATCGCCGTTCATACAGGCGGTTTGCAAGGATTAAGTGGATTGCAATCAAAAATTAAAAAAGGAACTTTATATGAATTAGATTTTTTGAGACAATATCAATAACTAATCTAAGCATAGTAAAGTTTTCATAGTTAAATTGTATTGGAGTTATAAAATTTTTAAGTGCAGGGAATGGAAAAAATTAAAATATTAATTGTTGAAGACGAGCAGATAGTCTCTAAATTCATGGAAAAACAACTAACAGATGCGGGATATCTTATTGCAGATGCAGTTTCAACCGGAGAGAAAGCAATTGCAAAAGTTTCAACTCTAAAACCTGATATAGTCCTGATGGATATAAAAATAATGGGTTCAATGGATGGGATTGAAACTGCCGACCAAATCAGAAAGGAATACCACATCCCTGTCATTTTTCTTACGTCTCTTTCAGATGATGATTCCTTTCAGCGTGCGAAGAAAGCAGAACCATTTGGGTATCTTCTTAAACCGATAGAAATTAAAGAATTAAACCGTGCAGTTGAAATGGCACTCTATAAACATAAAATTTACAGGGAGTTATTTGATACACGACAGCGATTCCAAATCGCTGCTGAAGCTGCAAGAACAAGAGTTTGGGAATTATGGGTTGATGATAATAATAAATTGATACTCGATACTGAATTGTCACCACTTTTAGGCTATGCGAATGAAGAGATCACAGAGATGCAAAACAATAGGCAGAAACTTGTTTATGAAGAAGACAGAAATCTGGTAACAAAAACCATCCAGAATTGTTTTAATGGAATTTCAGAAAAATTCGAAATTGAACATCGAATCTATGATAAAAACAAAAATATTGCCTGGATTCTGCTTCGGGGCGTACTAGTTCAACCAGAGAATAGTAAACCGAAACGGATTATTGGCTCTGCAACGGATATCACTGACCGAAAAAATTATGAAGATGCTCTCAGGAAAAGTGAGGAGAAATTTCGTAAAATATTTGAAAATTCAGGGATTGGTTTAGCTACACTTTCACTGGATGGTCATTTCACTAAAGTAAATAATTCGTTTTGTGAAATTCTTGACTACACAGAACTCGAGTTAGTCGGTATGAATTTTAGAAATATTACTCACCCGGGCGATATTGAAAAATCAATTGAGATCACAAATGAACTTCTAAAAAATGAAATGATCGAAGGCAAATCTATTGAGAAGAGATATCTTCATAAAAACGGCGAAACTGTGTGGGCTCTTACAACTATTTCATTAATCAGAGATTTAAATAATAAACCTCAGTTTTTTATAGCGCAGGTTCAGGATATGACACAACGCAAAAAATTTGAGGAACAATTAATAAAGTACACTGAAGAGTTGAAATTATTAAATGCTTCGAAAGATAAATTTTTCTCTATCATTTCTCACGACCTCAGAAGTCCGTTTAATTCTTTACTCGGGCTGACTGAATATATCAGTCAATCTTATGACGAGATGACACCACAGGATATTAAAAGTTCTATATCATCAATTTATAATTCATCCAGGCAAGTGTATGCACTCATTCTTAATTTGCTTGAATGGTCGATGATTCAAGCGGGAAGGATTAAAGTTGATAAGAGCATAATAAATCTGAAAGAATTAGGAAACGAAATTAAAAATTTGTACGGAGCAGCTACCAAACAGAAAAAGTTAGAACTAACCATTAACATAAATGAAGAGATATTTATTTACGCAGATAAATATATGATAGATACTATCATCCGGAATTTTGTTTCCAACAGTATCAAGTTCACAAACCCCGGTGGGAAAATTATTGTTAAAGGAATTATTAATGGAGATAATGCTGAAGTTTCTGTAACTGATACTGGAATCGGAATAAGCATTGAAAACCAGAAAAATCTGTTCCGGATTGATGAACAATTCCGCAGAGATGGAACAGCAAATGAAAAAGGAACCGGACTTGGATTAATTTTGTGTAAAGAATTTATTGAAAAAAATAATGGCATTCTCTGGGTAGAAAGTAAAGAAGGCAAAGGCAGCAGATTTTCTTTCACCGTACCCAGGCATAGTGGAAAATTTAAACACCTTGAATAATAATTGATCAAATTAAAATACTAATACTCTATCCAGCAAAAATCAAGTTGAGGAATTATGAGTGATTTGCTAATTGTCTTTATCGGTCTTGCAATAATTTTCTACATCTTCTTTGTCCTTGGAACTTCGAGAACTGCCATTATAAAAGGACTTAACGGATTACTTTGGTTTCTCTTCTCACTTCTGCTTCCACCAATCGCTTTCACTGCCGTTTTGATAGCAGCACCAAAACAAACTAAGACAAAAGAAGAATTCAATTTTGCAGAAAATATTATTATGGATTTGACTCAACCGTTTGTTGATCTTGCCCATACCTCGCGTGCGCTTCTCGGTGTTAATCTTTCTTATGTACTGGAAGGTTTGACATATTTTGGTGTTGTTGGACTGCTTGCAATCTTTTTTAATAACTTTATTGGTTTGAATGATATAGATGCCGGAAGAATGGTTGGAGTTCTCACTGCAGGAATAACAATTGCAATGTTGTTTTTAGGGGCTACTGTTGACTGGATTGGATTACGGAAATCTCTACTCATTGCGCTCAGCCTTATGTTAGTTGGTCGAATCTTCCTCACTATATCGCCTGATATGGGTGTCCCTGGACTTTGGGGCTCTGCACATATTTATTCAATGATTGGAATTTTTGGAATAATTCTGGGCTACGGTATCTATCAACCAGCCTGCTATGCTGGAGTTAAAATACTTACTAATGAAAAAACTGCTGCGATGGGTTACGCAATGCTTTATGCATTAATGAATCTTGGTGGTTATTTACCAGGATTAATTTCACCTCCTGTAAGACACTCTTATGGGATTACAGGTGTCTTCTGGGTATATGTTGCGCTTACAGTCGTTGGAATTGGAATCGTTTATTTTATCATCACTAAAAATGCAATGGAAAAAGCGTTAAAAGAAGTAAACCAGGATTCGGCAGGAATTCAGAAGGAACCAGAAAAAGATGAAATGGCTGATAAAAGTAGAAAAGAAAAAATAGCATATTACATTAAGAATTTTCCGTTAAAAGATTTACGATTTCTTTACTTCGTTTTCATTTTAATTTTTGTGCAAACGCTTTTTGCTCACAACTGGTTAACAATTCCGCAATACACAAGTCGTGCTTTTCAAGGACAAACTTACTTTGGAATTCCAAACTTCATCGAAGACAATTTTGAATTCTTTGTAAACCTTAACCCGATACTAATTTTTATACTGACTCCGATGGTAACTGCATTGACTTCAAAGAAAAATACGTACAATATGATGATTATCGGAACATTTGTAATGGCATCACCAACATTTATTCTTGCTATTGGACCGAATCTGTACACTTTACTTGCCTACATTACTTTGATGACTATTGGTGAAGCAATGTGGCAGCCAAGATTTCTGCAATGGGTAGCTGAAATTGCTCCAAAAAATATGACGGGAATTTACATGGGGATTGGTCAGTTTCCCTGGTTTTTAACAAAAGTGATAACCAGTATTTACTCAGGATGGTTTTTAATGAATTACTGTCCGGCAGATACATTACCTTCTCAGATGAATACTGAAACGATGTGGCTCATATACGGATTCATCGCTATCGTTTCACCTGTTGGTTTGCTGCTCGCAAAAGGATGGATGCAAAAAGGATTTAAAGTAAAACACCAGGACAGCAAATAAGATTGGACTGAAATTATTTTCAACCTGACGGAATTATAAATTTAAAAACTTTGGAGGGGAAAATGATAAAAAGATCACACGATAAAATAATATTATTGTCAATAATTCTTTTTGTTTGTTCATTCCACTGCTGTTCGACTGTGAGTTATAAAGAAATTTACCCGATTCTTGCAGATGGGAAATATGACAGCGAATTCCCATACAAAGGCGCATCAAATGAATTGAGAGAAATAAGTTCTACAGTTCACAGAATTAATAGCAGTGTGATATATAAAACTTATACATTCGACAGTAATTCAAATCTAACTCTCAAAAATTTAAAAAGCATTGACCTGCAGGAAGTTGCAATTAGTGAAGGTTATGCAGATCAAACAAATTCAGGTACCGGAACTATAATTTATTTTAATGAGGGAAAAGTAGCTATTCTCACCTGTGCTCACGTTGTTGATTTTCCTGATACAGTAATCTCATTCATACCAAATTCTGGTGGTGAATTATCGGATAAAATCCAGGTCATCTTTATAAAAGAAAGACAAAATATTTATGTCGTTGGTTTCCCTGAAGGCGGTGAGTTTGAATTAATTGTCTCAGATAAAAAAATGGATATCGCAATCATAGGCAAAGATTACAAAATACTTTCTGATTTAAAATTTCCTGTATTTAATTATCCTTTTGGAAAAAGTAAAGAGTTGGATTGGGGATCGTTTGTTTACATTTTTGGATATCCAATCAATAACCAGATGATAACAAAAGCAATCGTAAGTAATCCAAACAAAGATGAGTTTGGTTCATTCCTTGTTGACGCTGTAGTTAACAATGGGATGAGCGGCGGAGTTGTGCTTGCTATCAGAGATGGCGTTCCCAATTTTGAATTAGTCGGAATCATTCAATGGGTTCCTGAGGAAGAGGAAAATATTCTTGTTCCCAAACCTTTAAAAAATAATGAGCGTTACAGTCCTATCGTTCCATATTCAGGCGATGAATATGTAAAAAGATTTTCTTCAATCAGGTATGGTATTGCAAGGGTAATTTCTGCTGAGAGAATCAGTACATTTATCACAGATCACAAAACCAGGTTAAGCAATAAAAAATATTATCTGGATAGATTTTGGAATTGACCAGACATCGGATTTGTGCGAAATTAGTAATAATTATTCAAATCAAAATATTTTTTAAAATCTAAGATATTGAAGTAACTTTTTAACGTGTAGTGTAGTCTTAATAATATCCTTAGAAAATATCCGATGAAAAAAATTTTACAAAAAGAACCAATAAAAATAAATTGCCCGCACTGCAAGCAGGAATCAACCGATGCCTGGATTTGTCAGATGAGTACAGTTTTAGGTGTAAGATATGCTTATTTATGCAGTAATTGCCAAAAATTTCTGGGTATATCAAAAAGTCCTATTTCAACGGTAACTCAAACAAACGGAAAAATAATATTTGCCTGAATTTTTTATCAATCTATATTCTCAAGAATAACTCCCCCACCGTAACAAATAACACTATCTGTTAAATCTCCGGATGTTCCATCATAAAAAACTGCAAACTGACCGGGTGCAATTCCATTATCTGAATCAGACATTTCAACTTTAACATTTCCATCATCCTGCCATTCAACCATGCAATCATGCACTTTTGCTCCGTGACGGATCTTTACTTTGAGTTGTGTTTTTTCAGCAGGAACTTCAGCGATCCAATTAACTTTTCCGACTAAAAATTCTTTGCGTTCACGATCAGCCAGATTCTGATTGGAGACATAAACAATATTTTTCTTAATATCTTTTTTTACGACGAACCACGGACCTCCGCCAAGTTTCAATCCGGATCTTTGTCCTATTGTGTAGTAATAATATCCCGGATGTTTACCTAAAATTTTTTTTGATTCAATATCAATAATATCTCCTTCAATTTCACCAAGATGATGCTTGATAAATTCTTTAAATTTAATCTGTCCGAGAAAACATATTCCCTGGCTGTCTCTTCTTTCCATAGTTGGGAGATTATAATTCTGTGCGAACTTACGGATTTCAGTTTTTTTGAATTTACCAATCGGAAAAAGAGCTCTTGACAATTGTTTCTGCGTCAGGTAAGCTAAAAAATATGTTTGATCTTTGATCGGATCGGGAGAAGTTTTAAGGAGAAATTTTCCGTTTACTAGATCAACTTTTGCATAGTGACCGCTTGCTACTTTTTCAAACGAGCTGTCAATCTTATCATAGAACTCACCAAACTTTATCAGGCTGTTGCAAAAAATATCAGGGTTTGGCGTTCTTCCCTCTTTAATTTCTGAAATCGTATAGGAGACAACATTATCCCAATATTCAGTCTGCAATGGAATTACTTCAAGAGGAACATCAGCCTGTTCACAGACAGCACGCGCATATCTGAGATCTTCCTCCCATGGACATTCGCCGAGAAATGAGAATTCATCCTGAAGCCAGATCTTGAGGTAAAATGCTGTTAACTGATGACCTTCTTCTTTTAACAGACGGAGTGCAACCGAACTATCAACGCCACCGGAGAGCAAAACTGCAACTTTCATCTTTTGATTTTCTGCTTTCCCTCAACAATTCGCTGAAGAACCTGATCGTATAGCGGACGATTTACTTTACTTATTAAGATTGTAGCAAGCTTGGCTGATTTATTTAACCTCTGATAAAATCCAAAACATAAATTCTTGTTTTCAGCACATACTTTCATAATTCCTGTGAGTTTGTTTTCAAAAATTCCGCCTGAAAGAGATTTTATATCTTCATAATGAAAAACTATTTCTTTTCTTGAAAGAAAAAAATCTGAACAAATAACTTTCTGCTCATCAACTTCAATTTTATACGGCAGGATTTTTTTGAGTTTCATGAAATGTTTGTTCAGAAAGTATATTATAAGCAAATTTATAACCAGAGGAACAGTAAAAATAATTTCTTCTTCGAGGAATGTGATTAGAGCAACAGAATAAAGGATTACTATCGGAGTAACTATTAAATTTCCGTACCGGAAAACAATCCTGAATAAAAAAGGATAAGTAAATACCTGATGTTCTATTATGTTTTGATTCATAACTTGAACTTAAATTTACAAATCAATGGGCTAACTTTGAATTCATTTACTGATACCTCAAGCAAACTAAATGTTAGATTCAAATTGAATTCATAAAAGAAAAGCCCGCGGATGCGGGCTGAATCAGAAAGATCTAAAAACTGATTTATTGAATGACAGCTCCAAGTCCCTTTATTTGATAAATCGTCATCGGACCGGTGATTGTTGAAGGATCAAACGTTTCACCTTTTTCTTCTGCAATATGCTCAAAATGTTCAATGGCTTTTTCCTGAGTGAGTTCAATTTTATAAATTGTGCCTTCAACTAAAGCTGTTTTACCTTTTGCTTCAACGGGGAAAACAATGTCGCCGTCTTTAACTTTTACTTTTATCTTCTCACCTTCCACATCTGATTTTATTTCCATCCAGCATCCCATATTCGGGCAGACATCTAAAACTTCTCCTTCGACCAAAACTGTTTTATCGAGAAAAGATTCAGGGTCTTCCAGTATGGCTGAAATATTTGTCTTCTCGGTAAGTGTTAATTCAGCACCCAATTTATCTTCTTCTGTTTGGGCAATTGTTAAACCTAAACTTAAAAGCAGAAATGAAATAAATAATTTGAACTGCATAGTTACTCCTTCAATTAGTTATAATGAATTATTTGAATTTAATAGAGACCGGTTTTTCAATTTCGATTTTCATTCCTGGAAATTTTTCCATGAACTGTTTCATTTCTTCAATGTTTCCAGGTTCATTGTTTCTGAATTCCTTAAATGCTTCTTTGTTCTTCATCATTTCACCTAAGTCCATTTCGAACAGAGTAATAGTAGATCCATTTACGTAAGATGCATTGCTGCTTGTAATATCTCCATCAACTTTAATTGAAATATTAATTTTCATTCCATCCATCATCTTCAAAGCTTCTTCACTCATTTCATCATCATTTTGCTCTGTAACTTCGTCTGTACTGTCTGAATAAACAGAATCTTGACTGAAATTAATCGGCGGACGATCAATAATAAGTTCTGAAACATCACCTTTTATAAATTTAAAGAAATAGTATTCATCGGAGTCTTCACCTTCACTCATCTCCATTTTTGAATCCGGATCAGGTTGAATTCTAATTTTTGAAATATCATCAAAAGAATATATTGCTTCGTATCCTTCCCATTCGTCATTGCTGATAAATTCATGAGAAACATAGTTTACATTGTCGCCGTATTCCTTTGCATCAGCAATAATTTCGTCATCTTTAAAAATTGAAAATTCTTCTTCAGCAGATGTAGATGAATCCTGAAAGGCGATTGCAAATTCTTTCATCATATTGACAAAGGTTTTACTCATCAGCACTTTTTCATTAATAATTCCGCTTCCATCTTTTTTTAGATTGATTGTGGTATCGACCTGAAGACAGCCAGCTAATAAAAAGGTTAATAAAGTTATGTTGAATAAAAATATTAATTTTCTCATAGTTCTTCCCGGGTTTATAAAAACTAATTCGTATTGTGTAAAGATACAGATTTCCTGATATTTTGGTCAGATTTCAAGCAGGTTTATTGTTTAGTATATGATAAAATTGACAGGAAAAGGAGATTTCTGTTTTTTATATTTCACAATGAATTTTAACACATTAAGAATTGTCCCATATCAAATATAAAAACTACGTATTGATCAGAATTACTATTCTGATACTTGTCAGCCTTGTGCTATTTCTTGTTCCGGATTTCAGGAAAAGTATAGATAATGAAATTGAAAATTTATTCATTAAAACAAGAGGTCAGATAGAACCAGACACAAATATTATTATAATCCATTTTTCAGAAAACGACATAGCAAGGATTGGTCCCTGGCCCATTAAAAGAAATTATTATGCACTTCTCATAAATCAACTTACACATCTTGGAGTAAAAAAAATTGGTCTTGAGGTTTTCCTCAGTTCAAGATTAGTAACACAATCTGTTTACGATAATCTATTGATGAAGGAAATAGAGAAATCCGGCAAGGTAATATTGAGCTGTATTGCAGGCAGTATTGTTGAGAAAAATAATTTGTTCGTAACTGATTCACTCAGCTACCCCAGCCCAAAATTATTGAATGAAAAACTTCTTACAGGTCATATTAATTATCTGAAAGAAGATCGCTATGAAATTCCACTTAACATTAGACAAAACGAGGTATATGAAAAAGCGTTTTCATTGCAACTTTCCGGAAAACAACTTGATCAAAAATCTGTCATTGTAAATTTTGTTTCATCCTGGAATAGTTTTAAGAAGTATTCCGCGCTTGATTTTGCAGAGCTTGTTTATTCACAAAGCAATGAGCTTAAACTATTTAAAAATAAAATTATAATTATTGGTATCAGTGATCCGCAAATTGCTTCTGCAATTCAAACTCCCTTTGACGAACAAATGCCAGGTGTTGCGCTGCACGCTTTTGCACTTGATAATATTCTGAACTCACGCGATGTTGATAATAGATTCTATGTTCTATCCGCAACAACTTTATTGTTGATAATTCTGGGGTTAATCATTTATAGAAGTATTTACAATAATAAGAATATAACCATCTATCTGTTCGCTGTAATTTCTGTAATTATTGGTTCATTTGTTTTAATAAACTTTTACTACTGGAAAATTTCACTTTCCTTTTTCTTTATCCCGCTGTTAGCTATAATCATTACCGATATATCGCTTTACTTTATTCAAGGTAAAGAAGAACTCAAAGGCGCACTTGATGAATCAACTGCATTAAGAAATTTACTTCATTCCAAAGAGAATCAGCTCAACACACTTCAGAGAGAAATAAAAGAATCCGGTAAGGAATCATCACAGCTTATTGAAAAAATAAATTCACTTCAAAGTGATATTAAAAAGCTAAAGGGAAGTGAAGATGACAGGTCACAAGCAGGAATTATAGTTAGTGGAAAAGTTGAAAATTTTTATGGTATTATTTATTCATCAACTTTAATGAAAAGAGTTGTTGATTTAATTCAGAAGGCAGCGCCAACTGATGCAACAATTCTGATTACCGGTGACAGTGGAACTGGTAAAGAACTCGTCGCAAAAGCAGTTCATTCTCTAAGCAAAAGGAAAGATAAAAATTTTATTTCTGTTAATTGTGCAGCTTTAAATGATTCACTGCTCGAAAGCGAATTGTTTGGATATGAGAAAGGTGCGTTTACAGGTGCAGTAACGGATAAACAAGGAAGATTTGAACTGGCTGATGGCGGAACAATATTTCTTGACGAGATTGGTGAAACTTCTGAAAACTTTCAGTCTAAACTGCTTCGCGTATTACAATCAGGAGAAATCGAAAAAGTTGGTTCAACAAAACCAAACTCAGTTGATGTCCGCGTAGTCGCTGCCACAAATAAAAATCTTTCAGCATTAGTGAAGGAGAAATTATTTCGGGAAGATCTTTATTACAGGTTGAATGTCATCAATATTGAAGTTCCTCCTTTGAAAGACAGAAAAGAAGATATCAACCTTCTGGCAAAAAGTTTTATTGAGGCTGAAAATTCCAGCCTGCAAATTTCTGTCTCTGCACTGCAAGCACTAAATGATTATAACTGGAAAGGAAATGTAAGAGAACTTGAATCGGTAGTAATGCGAGCAATTATTTTTACTAAATCAGATGGTCGTAATTTAATTCAACTCGCTGACCTTCCAAAAGAAATAGTAAAAGAAACAACTTTTGGATTTGACGATATAGTACTGGAATCTTTAAGAAGCAAAAAGTTTTCACACTCCGCGATAGTTGAAACAGCAAGGGAACTTGGCAATGTGAACAGAACTCTGATCTCCGAAAACTTAAGAGGTCTTGCATTTAAAATATTGGTCGAATGTAACTTCAATATTGATAAAGCGATCCTGACAATCTCAGAATCCGGTGATAAAGAAACCAATGACAGAGTTCGGGATAAATTACAAACATTCATCAAAAACATCGAGAATGACATATTAAAGTCCGGAGTAAATAATTTCGAAGCCGTTAAAAAGAAATTTGCATCGAAGTATAAAAACCTGCCTGTTAAATTTCATTTATATTTGGACAAAGTCATCCAGAATAAAATTGAGCGATTATTATAACTAACATTGAAATACCGGTCTTTCAATTATTAAACCGTTCATTTAAATTTATAAGAAAATTGGGAAGGTTAACTTAATTTAATGTCGGTATTAATATTTTTTTCGGAGAGATAATGAAACAATTAAAATTTACAATTCTTTATATCATTCTTTTTATTTCACCATATCAGCTAAACGCTCAGGATTCAACTGGAACGGAAGAAACCTGGGAATGGAACGAATTTGATGAATGGACTGATTGGCATAATAAAAGACCTGCAATTTCATTAAACTATGGAATATCTGATATTTCGCGGACAGATGTGGAAGCACCCTTCGCAGATAACCATCTGATTGAACTTAAACTTGGATACAGCTACACCAAAATTTCAAAGTATGCTGATTATATCAATAAAAGCAATTTCAATTATTTATTTCTGAATCGTAATTCAACGGCACTTGCAGGTGGCTCCGATAATATCTCAGATATTGTAACTAATAACTGGCAGTTCGGTGCTGGCTGGTCAGATAGCTACGGATATATACTTAGTGAATCTACTTCGATCAGTCCATATTATGCTTCTTCATTTATCTGGACAAATCTGGATTTTTCTGATGATACACTTAGTCCAAATGACGAGAGAATCAAAGAACTTTACGATGAATCGTTTCGATTTGGTTCTGGTAGTGAAGCAGGCATTCGTTTCCAAACAGCAAACTTAATATCCATTGATGCGGGTTATGAGAGATCTATTGTTTTTGAAAGACACTTGTTCTGGAAATGGGCTGGCAGTGCAATCATTGAAGCTGCAGCTAACGGCGTGCTTGATGTTTTTATAAAAGAAATTTTTAAATCTTCTCCATCGGCAGGACCGATTGTGTTTTTTATTTTGAAGAGTGCTTTAGGTTATGGATTGTATGAACTTCGGCAGGAAAAGATGAATTGGCCATTCCCGAGTGCCCCACCAATTGCAATGGATAACATAAAGTTTGGTGTGACGTTAACGTTTTAACTTTCAAACATGCAACCATGCATTCACGCAGCCGATCAAGCGTTTAAGAGACGTTTGCATGGATGCATGAAGTTATTGTCTGAATATAATTTTAATATTAACGATTTCCGATTTACTTCCGGTTCTGACAGGTGGTCCCCAGGTTCCGGCTCCCGAAGTTACATAATAATGTGTATTACTTTTCTTTTTATATCCCCAACTAATTTCGTAAATCAAATTTGTGATGATATTTGCCGGCCAAATTTGACCATGATGAGTGTGACCAGAAAATTGTAAGTCAATTCCGTTTTTTTCAGCCTGTTCTAATTTAACAGGAGTGTGATCTAAAAGGATTTTTGGAAGGGACTTCGTTGAACTACGTTCGCTTAAATTGTTTGCATTTATTGATTGAATAATCTGCTCAAGAGATTTTCTCTCTTTACCGGTGAACTGTTTCATCACTACATCTTCCCTGCCGATAATATAAAAGCTGCTGTCAATCAAAACATACTCATCACGAAGAACTTTTATTCCCAAATGTTCAGCATATTTAACTGATGCTTCAACTCTATTAATAAATTCGTGATTTCCGTTGATTGTGTAAATACCATATTTCGGATTTAGTTTTCTAAATGACTCGCCTATTTTTCTTTGTTCAAGTACTTCTGCTTTATCATCAACTATATCGCCTGCCAGAAGAATTATATCCGGATTAAGCGAATTCATTTTGTTAATGATTCTGGATAGTAATCTCTCGCCATCAATCGGAGAAAGGTGTAAATCGGAAGCAGCAGCAATGTTGATCTCTGATAATTTTCCATCACCTTTCGGAAAAGTAAACTCTAACGTTTTAACTGTAATATCTCGCTTGTTCAGATTACCTAAAAAAACAATGAGGCTAACAAGTGCAATGATAACAATTGCTGTTATCTTTTTTGTCTGCTCATAATTATCGTGAAGAGATTTTGGAAGAAAATTAAAAAAATGTTCTGCCAGCCTTATTAAATCCAGACCAAGCAAAAGCAAAATGAAGTAAACAAGAAAAGCAAACCAGATTGCTCCAACTGCAAGCCATAAATCATAAACAGCAGGGTGCAGAAATTTATAGAGAACCTTTGCAAAAACGTATCCGTATGCAACAATAATAAACGCCGCTACATAAAAAGGTTTTAGAGCGGGAAATGTATGAAGTGTTTGCCATCCCCTTATAAAAACGTAGTAATTAAGGGCAGTGTAAACCGTGAAGAATATTGTGAAGAATAAAGCCATTTTGCCAAATATATTATTTGAATAAACGTTAAGATAGACTTAATGGTTCAAATGATGAACTGTGGAAAAGTTTTTGTGATTTGAAACAAAACCATCGCGGACAAAAATTAACAGGACAGTAATCTGAGGACAGCTTTCTGCCCGCAATGGTAAGGAGGCTATGCTTATTTGTAGGAATTTAAAACTTTCATATAATTTGCTCGTTCAAATTTTGCCGGATCTTCAACATTCATATAACTCATACTTCCTCTCATCTGTTCGAGAGATTCATATTCTTTTTCTTCCATCCATAATTTAATTTTAGAAGTAACATCGGCAATGTGACCAATTCCAAACTTCAATAAACAGGAAAGCATCTGAGTTACTTTTGCACCAGCCATTATCATTTTAATGACGTCCTCCGCCGTATAAATACCGCTTGTTGCAGCAAGATCAGCATTTGTTCTTCCGTAAAGTATTGCAATCCATCTCAGTGGAAGTCTCATTGCAAATGGAGTACTTAGAATAACATTTGGTTCAACTTCCAGCGTATCGAGATTGATATCCGGCTGATAAAATCTGTTAAATAAAACCAACCCATCAGCACCGGCTTTGTTTAACTCTTTCGCCATATGTGCAACTGAACTGAAAAAAGGATGCATCTTCACTGCAATTGGAATTTTAATTTCTGATTTTACTCTTTTGACAATGTGAACATATTTTTTTTCAAGTTCTTCACTCCTCTGATCAAGATCAGTCGCAAGAAAATAGATATTCAGTTCAAGACCATCCGCACCAGCTTGCTCAATTTGTTTTGCATAATCTATCCATCCACCAAGTGACTTGCCATTCAGGCTCGCTATCAATGGTATATCAACAGATTCTTTTATTTTTCTTATATGATTAAGATATTCTTCCGGACCCATTTTGTATTCGAAAGGTTCAGGAAAATAGCTTGTTGCTTCAGCAAAGCTTTCGGCTGAACCATTTGTATGATGATGAAGTTCTAAGGATTCATGTTCAAGCTGTTCTTCAAACAAAGAATAAAGAACAACTGCTCCGGCACCTGCATCTTCCATTAATTTAACACCTGATAATTCCTGAGATAATGGACCTGCTGAAGGAACAATAGGTGATTTTAGTTTTAAACCTAAGTATGTGGTTGATAAATCCATTTTAAAACCTTTGAATTATATTTTCAAATTATTCCAGATTATTTTTTTCAGCTTTACCGTTTCCCGGATCCCAGGAAGCTAATCTTACGTACTCTTTCCACCGGTTTGTTACATCTTCCTGCGCTTCGTTCATCAATTGTTCAGCAATCTTGGGATGTGATTTGGTAAGCATCTTAAATCTGGTTTCCATATATGTAAAATCTTTAACTGGTATCTTAGGATCTTTAGAATCGAGTTTGAATGGATTCTTACCTTCTTTTGCAAGGTCCGGATGATACCTGTAAAGCTGCCAGTAACCTGAATCAACAGCAGCTTTCTGGTTCTCCATACCTTTACCCATATTAATACCATGAGCAATACAATGACTGTATGCAATAATCAATGAAGGTCCGTCATAAGCTTCCGCTTCGATGAACGCTCTGAGCGTATGTTGATCATTTGCGCCCATTGCAACTTTAGCAACATAAACATTACCGTATGTCATCGCCATCAAACCAAGATCTTTTTTAGCGGTTGGTTTACCGGCAGCAGCAAACTTTGCAACAGCACCGCGTTGTGTGGCTTTTGAACATTGTCCACCAGTGTTTGAGTAAACCTCTGTATCGAGTACTAATATGTTTACATTTTTTCCTGAAGCAAGAACGTGATCAAGTCCGCCAAAACCAATATCGTATGCCCAACCATCACCGCCCATAATCCAGACAGATTTTTTCACAAGATAATCAGCTAAGCTTAACAAATGTTTTAAATCGCTTGCTTTTTCACCGCTTACAGATTTAAGAAGATCATTTAATATTTTCTTCAGAATATCAACTCTTTCCCGTTGCTCATAAATTTCCGCTTCATCTTTCTGTGATGAATTTATAATTGTATTTACCAGATCTTCACCAATATCATTTGCATATTTTCCAAGTAGTTCTTTTGCCTGTCCATTATGCTTATCAATTGCAAGACGGAAACCAAAACCGAACTCAGCATTATCTTCAAATAAAGAATTAGACCAGGCAGGTCCTCTTCCATCTTTATTTGCTGCCCAAGGAGTTGTTGGTAAATTGCCGCCATAAATTGAAGAGCATCCTGTTGCATTTGCAACGATAGTTCTGTCACCAAATAACTGGCTTACAAGTTTAACATAAGGAGTTTCACCACACCCTGAACACGCACCTGAAAATTCAAATAATGGTTCGAGGAATTGTGAATCTTTTATCTTGGTAACATTAATTTTTTTTCTGTCGAGATCGGGAATTGAGAGGAAGTAATCCCAATTAACTCTTTCCTGATTACGAATCGGAATTTGCTCAGACATATTAATTGCTTTAAGGCGTGTTTCCTTTTTATTTTTTGCAGGACAAAAATCAACGCAGAGTTCGCAGCCTGTGCAATCTTCCACAGCTACCTGCAGCGAGTAATACATATTCTCGCCGTAATCTTTCGATTTGAATTTTGTGTACTTAAATGTCGGAGGTGCATTTTTAATATATGACTCATCAAAAACTTTTGCACGTATTGTAGCATGTGGACAAGCAATAACACATTTGTTGCATTGAATACAAACTTCAGGATCCCAAACCGGAACTTCCAGAGCAATATTTCTCTTTTCCCATTTTGTTGTTGAAAGAGGGAATGTTCCATCGATTGGGAATTTACTCACAGGAATGTTATCGCCATCGAATCCTATAATCTTTGCTGTTACATCTTTCACAAATGCAGGAGCGTTAGCACTAACTGGTGGTTGCATCTGAATCTTGCTTGTAACTTTATCAGGGATGCTCACTTCAAACAGGTTAGCAAGTGTTTTATCGACAGCATCGAAATTCATTTGAACTATTTTATCACCTTTTACGCCGTAAGTTTTCTTTATTGAATCCTTAATTAATTTAATTGCTTCTTCTTTAGGAAAGATATTTGAGATAGCAAAGAAACAGGTTTGCATAATGGTATTGATTCTAACACCCATTCCGGTTTCTTCACCAACTTTATAAGCATCAATGATGAAGAACTTCATTTTCTTCTGGATAAGATCTTTCTGAACGTTTTCCGGCAGTGAATCCCAAACTTGCTCTTTCGGCACTTTAGTATTTAAAAGGAATGTGGAGCCTTCCATTGCTCCTCTGAGCATATCAAGTTTTTCCAGAAAAACCTGCTGATGACAGGCAATAAAATTAGCACGATTAATAAGATATGTTGATTTTATTTCTTTAGGTCCGAAACGCAAATGAGATATAGTCATTGACCCTGATTTCTTAGAATCATAAACGAAGTAGCCTTGAGCAAAGTAATCAGTTCCTTCACCAATTATTTTAATCGAGTTTTTATTTGCACCAACCGTTCCATCTGCACCCAATCCGTAAAACTTTCCTTTGAAAGTTTCTTTTGCTTCAACGGAGAAATTAGGATCGAACTCCAAACTTGTATTTGTAACATCTTCTTTAATACCAACAGTGAAATGATTTTTCGGTTTGCTATTACCCAGATTATCAAGTACTGCTTTCACCATTGCCGGAGTAAATTCTTTTGAGGACAAACCATATCTTCCACCAACAATTTTTGGATAATTGAATTTAAGTTCTCCTGCAACAAATTTTTCTGAGATTGAGTTTACAATATCAAGATAGAGAGGTTCACCGGAAGCACCGGGCTCTTTAGTTCTGTCTAATACTGCAATTGCTTTGACTGATTGAGGAAGTGAATTAATAAAATGATCAATTGAAAATGGTCTGTATAATCTGACTTTTATTAAACCGACCTTCTCTCCTTTTTGATTAAGATAATTTACGGTTTCTTCAGCAGCATCAGAACCGGAACCCATCATTACAATAACTTTCTCTACATCCTTTGCACCAACGTAATCAAACAAATGATATTGTCTGCCAACTAATTTTGCAAATTTATCCATCTGCTGCTGAACAATTCCCGGGCAAGCAATGTAAAATGGATTAACAGTTTCTCTCGCCTGAAAGAAAACATCAGGATTTTGTGCGGTACCACGAAGAACCGGATTGTCGGGAGTGAGTCCTCTTTTTCTGTGAGCAATAACCAAATCATCATCAATCATTGCATGCATATCATCTTTAGTCAACTCTTCAATTTTCATAACTTCATGTGAGGTACGGAACCCATCAAAGAAATGCAGAAATGGAATACGTGCATTAAGAGTTGCAGCCTGAGCTATCAGAGCAAAGTCCATAACTTCCTGCGGATTGTTGGAAGCTAAAAGAGCAAATCCGGTTTGTCTTGCTGCCATAACATCACTATGATCTCCAAAGATAGAAAGTGCATGTGCTGCTACAGTTCTGGCAGAGACATGAAAAACGGTAGAAGTTAATTCTCCTGCTATCTTAAACATATTAGGTATCATCAACAGCAAACCTTGCGAAGCAGTAAAAGTTGTTGTTAATGCACCGCTCTGCAATGCACCGTGAACGCTACCTGATGCACCACCTTCACTCTGCAGTTCGCTGACTGAAGGTACTATTCCCCAAATATTTTTCTTACCTACTGCTGACCAATCATCACAATGCTCACCCATATTTGATGAAGGAGTAATTGGATATATCGCAATTACTTCGTTTGTATGAAAGGCTGTATAAGCAGCGGCTTCGTTTCCATCAATAGTTACTTTATTCCGATTCATTTCTCTTCCATTTATTTATTAAAAAGCGAGGAAATCTGACTACACACTGATTCCAACTATTATACCAGCTAAATACTTTTATTAGTTGTTTTATTAGATGCTTTTTTTTTCAAAAGTGGAAATGAGACCATATAACTAAAACTGAATTCCCACTTTTAAGAATGATATAATACTTATCTGTCCGCACAATGAATATGCAACTACACCTGTTAGTATTACTGATAAATCATTAGTCAATCATTTATAAATAATTATTATATTAACACAGTATTTTCATCTGCTGTTTACAAATACTATTAATTACTATTCATCCAAATAATAGGAGGATAAATGGATCAGAACAACTTACCAGGTTCCTTTAGACAAGAAGTATCAGTCGGCGATTGGATGATAACTCTGCTTATCACCGCTTTGCCATTAATTGGTTTAATCATGCTTTTTGTTTGGGCGTTTGGAGATGGAACAAATCCGAGTAAAAAAAATTGGGCAAAGGCTACATTAATTTGGTATGCGATTTGGTTCGTTCTCGTAATTATTTTCTTTATTATGTTTTGGGCGTTCATTAGTGCAATGTTAAGTGGAATGAGTGGAACATATTCTTAATTAAATTTACTTTAAAAAATAATATGAGGGCTTTATGCCCTCTTCTTATTACAGAAATTTTGAGTTTCATTCTTGAAGTTTTGTTACCTTATTTATCATTCAATTAAAAGTTGAACAATGCTGCAACTTTAAATCACAAGGAAAATTAAAATTTCTTTATCCAATAAATCTGGTTCGAATAAAAAGCGATTTGATTTTATAGATCAGTTTCGCGGTTTCGTTGGCATACTGATGCTTCTTGGTCACAGTTCGTACTATTTCAATTCAATCTGGTTATATCTCGATCCTGCCGATCCGTTAATTCCTAACTGGGAACAATTTGCCCTTAGATACATTGGCTACATCTGTGCACCCGGTTTTCTAATGATGAATGGTGCGATGGTTTGGTGGACATACCAAAACAGAATATTAAAAGGATCAACAGATTGGAATGCAAAATGGCATTTAATTCAACGTGGATTATTTCTCGTACTTGTTCAGATTACCTGGGTAAATTCTTCGTGGAGCGGATTCGCATCATTTAAACCTGATCACCTTGGAATTATTTCTACTATTGGTTTTGCAATGTTACTTCTCACAATAATTGTTAAAATGAAATGGCAAATCAGGTTAGCCATCGCAATAATTATTTTACTAGTCCATCCGCTGCTATTAAGGATTCAGTACAATCCTGATATTTACTGGCAGCAGATTTTAATGCAGTCATTTATTGATTCAGGTGATTTCAATAAATATCCGATTCTCCCATGGTTTGCGCTCGCAACACTCGGTTCAGTTATGGCAACGGGCTGGTTAAAGAGCTGGCAGTCGGATAAAGAAAAAATAATTTATAGTTTCATTATTGGTTTCGCTTCATTGCTAATAGCTACATTTATAAGAATGGAAAGAGGGTACGGAAACATCTTTCCATTTTCTGATTTTGGTTCATTTTCATTTTTCTTTGATCAGAAATATCCACCAAGTTTATTTCATAATCTATGGTTCTTCGGTTGGGTTGTGATAGGTGTCGGTACCATCATTTTCATTAATATGTATTTTCAAAATTTGCTGAAATTTTTATCGTTAGTTGGCAGAGTTCCGCTATTTTTCTATTGTGTTCATCTCGCTTTACTCGGAATATTTTCAAAAAGATTTGATCTGTACTATCGCGAAGGTTACGTCACTGAAACTTTAATCGGGTTTGTAATCATGATGATTATTATGCTGCCGCTGACAAAATGGTTTGGTGGAGTTAAACAACGAAGCAAGAATTACTTAATAAAAATGATCTGATGAAAAAAATAAAAGCGCAAAAATATTTTATTTATAATATCGTTTGTCTGGTTATAATTTTTCTACTTTTAATTCCAGGTTGTGCAAGCCGTGAGAGAAGACCGGTTATTCTTGCTGATTCAACATATTATTATAACTCGACTCTTGAAAAAGATTCCTCCGCTGGAATTTCACTCAGCAATAAAATCAGCAAAAAAACAGGAAGACCAATTAAACCCGGTACAATTTTCAAATTGGATGATAATGCAAAATTATTTGCAAGTATCGAAAACAACTTTTCAAAAAATGAATTATCAATGCTTCACATAGATTGGATTGATTCTGAGGGTAATTCTTTTTATAGAAAAAGAATTGATATTTATCCAAAAGATTCGTTGTTGTTGATATCAAGCTCAATTTCTATATCACCTGAAAAAAGAGAAAAAGGAAATTATTCAGTTCGGTTTTATTTGTTCAGGGAACTTTTTGCTGAAAAGAAATTCCAACTTGTTGATTCTTCAACTTACTCAAAACTATTTCCTCCAAAAGAAAAATCAAAATCCGAGAAAAAACAGCAAAAGAAAATTAAAAAGAAGAAAGTAACAAAATCCAAAACCAGCATCGAACAGGTGAAAGCAGAAATAATTTTATGTAAAAAGCTGAGTGAAAAAACCGGTAAGCCAATTGGTGTTGATTCAATATTTGTGATCGGAAACAAAGCCAATGTGAAAGCAGTTGTAAATATTACAAAGCCCGATGTAAAAGCTAATGAACAAATGAAGTTTTATTTTGAGTGGAGCGGACCGGATAATGAAACATTTTATAAAAAAAGAATAGTTTATACAACAAGCAGCCCAACATTTACAATTTCGAATTCAATTTCAGTCACGCCTGAAAAGCGAATACCAGGTGTTTATAAAATTCAGGTAATTTATAAAAAGAAAGTAATAGCTAATCAGGAATTTATACTTGCTGCACCGGAGAAATGAAATTCAATTTCAGGGAACAGAAATTACAACCAAACCTTCCACTTCATCCGCTACATAAATGTAATTATCCTTTAGTGCCACTGCCAAAGCATATTTTGTCTCAACAGTACCAATCCGAACAGGAGAATACAGATTTGACACATCAAATATTTGAAGTCCTCGTAATTCCGTCGTCAGAAAAATTTTATTATTATCATAAACCACTTCCTTCGCATATCCACCTGCAGAATATGAGTTGATTATTTTCACATTTAAAGTGTCGGAATAATCAACTGTAACAAAACCCCCTGTTCCACAAGCAAGAAATGCAATAGGAAGATCCGAATGAATTGCTACATCTTCGGCATAACCCGGTGTATCAAGCAAATCCATAAGCGGATAAATATTAAAGCCATCCTGAAAGTCTGATATATTAAAAATCGTAAATCCAACTTCGCCGCAAGCAACAAACAGTAAATTACTATCGGCTGAAGCTTACAAACTGATTGTGCATAACCAGGGACAAAGAATGTTTGTCTGAAATCAGGGTATGTGGGGTTGTTTATTTTTGTAATATTTACACCTTCTTCACTAACGGCAGTAAAAAGAAAATCGCCCATAATATGAAAATTTTTTGCGGGTGCAATAGCACGAATTTCCGGTATGATTAAAGGATTCATTGGATTAGATACATTTACAATACCAACACCAAAACCACCAGCCGCAAGATAGATCACACTGTCTTTATTAATTAAATTGTATGCGTAACCTCTCAAGCCATAAATCAACTCAGAAATAAATTTAGGTTCTTTCGGGTTTGAAACATTTAAAATCATTAATCCTCCCTGACCCTGTGATATATATGCTAAAGAATCTTTCAAAAAAATATCCTGTGCATATCCTGTGGTAGCATATTTGGTAACTATTTTATATCCTCCATCTCCGCCAATAATTGATTCAGGATCATTCGGGGTACCACAAGCAATTAAAAATAAGAGAATAAAAAACAGAATCACTTTAAATATATTTAGCATAATTATTCTTTCGATAAATATTTGAGTTACTCTTTAAAATTTCAGTGTGTAATTAAAATTTATACCAACACGATACTGTATGTAATCTTTTTCGTCCGAAACATATTCTTTATTCGCTTCAGCGGCAGAGCTGGATTCTCTTTTAAACCAATGATAAAATGCAGTTGCTGAAAAGTTATCCATCAAATTAAAGTTATAATTAACAAAAATGCGATAATTGTAATCATAACGACCGGCATGGAGAGGGTCCAATTCCAAATAATGATCGGTTGTATAAAAAGCTCTTAAATATTGAAAATCGATACTGATGTCATTATTCCGTGAAAAAACTTCTGGCAGGATATAATCAAATCCTGCATAATAAGCATGCTCGAAGTTTGTTGCATCAGAATCGTCTGAATCTTCTTTTGTTTCTGTTGGTTCATCAAAACCTTTTGCATCAGAAGTTGAATACAGGTAACCAATATTGACATCCAGATTTTTGAATAATGATTGGTAAATCCTGAAACCATAAATATAATCGTTACTATCGTATTCTGTGTTAGATTCATCAAGGTAATATCTGTCATAAGTAAAATAAACACGGGCTCGTGTCGTCTTCCAATCAAATATATGTTGCAGCCAGAAACTGAAATCATCTTTTGAAAATATATATGGTCGGAATGTTTCAGGCGTGAATCCATAATACATGACCCAGTCTTCATCTCTGAAATGACGTACATAAAATTCCGGCAGATATGAATACGAAGCTGAGAGAGAAGTTGAAGTTGTTATATACTGACGCAGAAATATGTTATAAGTTTCCCATGTCTTTATTGAGTTAAGAGTGTAAGCATCAGAATCATAGCCTGCACCAAGAATAGTTTTTAAATTCCCGATTATATTATCAGTATAAGTAAGTCCGACCGAGTAACTCCAAACAAGATCATCAACAGTTTCTATGTGAAATCTTCCTTCGTCTTCCAGATTTTTAAATCTGTCAATATATTTTTGTGAGTATTTCAGGATGTTGCTGTCATAGTACGGTCTTACAGAGAAACTCAGGCTCCAATTATCAACCTTTTTCTCTTTATTCGTTTTCTTTTTTTGACCATATAATTCATTACTGCAGATTGAGAATAATATAATAAAACAAAAAATTAGAAAGCCGTATTTGGTCAGGGTGGGATTATTTGTTCTTGTTAACACTTAATTACTTTCCAATCTGATATCTTTTTTAGGAAATAAAATTCTTCCGAGGATTAAATATTTATCGAGGGTGATGATTTCATAACTATGAACACCTGATGGTACAGTAATATAAATTTCATTTGCTTTACCCGGAGTTCTTTTCCCGTCGTTCCTGTACTTTGTAACATCAGAACGGTCTGAACAAAGCATATATGTATTCTTTAATTTCTTATCTTCCCGTACTTCCACACGATAGTTTAATTTACCTTTCAGTTTATAATCAAACTCAACACGATTTAATATCCTCAATGTAGTTGGACCATAAATTTTAATTTTCATTGGTTTATCGGAGGAATATCTGAAGTATGTTACAATATCCTCGTCTGTAACAAGACTTACAGGCTGGTTTGGATATGATGGTGATAAAGAAACCCAATCAATTTTTTTCTCCTTTGTTGCAGTAAAAAGAGAACGAGTAAATATTTTTATTTCCTCCGAACCACTCCATAATTCAATTGAATTTTCACCACGTGATAATTCGACTAATATATTTTCACCGACTGTCGGATATCCAGATATAGTATTCTTAAACTTAGATTTTTCATCAGCGTTTACATTATTGAAATCGACTTTTATTTTATTGCCGCCATTTATTCTGTAATAAACTATGTAATCTAAATCATTCTGATCTTTACTGACTAACTGACAACGAGTAATAATTTTTAACTTACCCGGACCCCTTGTAGTAAGCAAAAGCGCTTCTTTGTTTAATAGCGGATAATATTTATAACTTTCATTCGCAACAATAATGAAAACAGAACTGCTGGCATTTTTGGGAATGAGCACTTTTGTTTTCGGTGCCCCTAACGCAGTTATCTGTATCACAAAGAATGATAGTATCAGGAGAAACTGAAATATGGAATATTTATGCTTCATTTTTTTCAAAGTAATAAATCAGAATCTTGATGATCATTTTCGGAAACTTTCTGCGGAGTTTTCACTTGTTCAGTACCAAGCTGATGACGTTTTCGTTCCATTAAATAGACGAAGCCAATTGCAACTGTCAGAAACAAACTAACTCCGGCAGTTAGCAGAACACTGTATCTTTTTTGAATAAAAATTTCTCCTTCACCTTGACGTGGCAGTGGAGATGGATTTATTGGTAATCCATACTGCTGCGCCAACTGATTCACATTCAATAAGTGAATTACAGGAATATTTTTCTCAGCCATATAAATCAGCAATCCTCTGACCGGATAGTTTTTCATTGGTAGAATTTTTGAAAATCCGGTTGGTATAAACTTGCTGTTCTCTACAGATCCAATACTTGAAATACCTCCACCAACATTTATGAAAGCTTTTATTTTATCTTTCTTCCTGTATTTGTTATACAGTTCGATCCGTTTCTGAATGCTGCTTTCAAGATGCTCTTCATTTATAAATTCAATTTTGTTTCTATTTATTGCATCAACTATTAATTGTCTCCCTTCCGGGCTGAGACCTCTGCCTCTGTCAAGACCTCCGCCAATTGACGCAGCAACTGATTTGTTTTTAAATATTCCGCGATTGTATAATGATCTCTCCATGTCGAGCCAGGTATAATAGGGATCATTCGCACCCCAATTGGATGCACCAACTGATGTGATAATAATTGGTTTCAGTTTTAATGTTTGTAAAGCTGAGTGAACTGCTATGTTGAGTCCGGGAAATGAACCGGTAAAAGCAACTGCCACAACATCATTTTTTTCAAGTTCTGCTTCCTTAAGCATATCAACAACGACGGCTGCAAAATTTGGATTTGTTGCTGTAAGTTTTGCTTCAATATATCCGCGGTCAGTTGTGATTGGGGTAATATCCTGACCTATTAAAGCAGTTTCATTCGGATCATTTATAACATCTACAAATACGCCTTTGCGCATTCTTGATTCTTTTAAATAATCCATTGCTTCTTTTGCCAGCTTTGAAGCTTCAAATTTCTGTTCGTAGAATTTGAGTTTGACATCTTCCTTGTCATATTCAACGGCAAGAAAAGCCATTAGCGCCAGCAGTGATAAAACACTCAGAACAGTTTTCGATCCTGAATTTAAATTTTGTATTTGCAATTTCTATTCAAAAATTTATGTTGGTAATAATTCACCGTTAAAAATTAAAATTACAATCAACCTAACGAGTACTGAAGTAATGAAGAGAACACAAAGAGTTCTGTAAATTCCCTGCTTTCCAAACCAATGAGCGATCAAGCCAGGGACTACCCATCCGACTGCTTGCAATTGAACCATATTCGAAGTTAACTCAATCAGTAAAAATTGCCGCGAAAAATTAGCAAGTAAACATCCAACAAGCAGGCACACAACCATCTGTCTCCGCCCGTAGAGAAATGTATAGTGTCCAAGAATTTTAACAATCAGATATGTTGACAAACTTACCAGGATAATTCCAATAAGTCTGTCCGGTTGAGAAAGCTGCAGTGCAATGTATCCGGGGACAACGATTCCACCTGCTGCCAAACCAAAAACTTCATAAGAAAGTAAGCTGAATATTAAACCGAGTGTGATTGCTAGTTCAACCATAAACAACGCTCCTGTTCTCAAAAAAGTCAGCCACTTTTCCACCCATTCCACCCATATTACCAACAGCTACAACAGTTGATTGCTCAGTTGTATAAGCAAGAATCGCTTCGAATACTGCTTCTGGTTCATTCCAGCCAAGATTAATTATTTTATTTCGCTGTACTCCATTGGAAACAGATAACTCTTCAACAATTTCTGAGGATTGTCCAATCAGAATTAAATTATCGAACTGATTTTTTAGTTCACGTCCAACCATTGCAGTTAATTGTTTCGCTCTGTCTAACCTATCCTGCCTTGTATTTAGCAGTATCATTTTAATTCCCCGTAACTCGTTTTCTGCTCGTAATTTTTCCCAGATCATCAGAGTTGATTGAGGATCATTTGCTGCAAATGCATTATAAAAATTAATTTTTTTATTGAAGGCGTTTACACTTGAGAGTTTCAATGCGCCTGCATCAGGAATTGCTTTATACATTCCGTTAAGCGCTGTTTTTCTTTCAATACCCAAATGCAAACTTACTGCAAGAGCAAGAGCTACGTTTTCTTTGTGTTCTATATAACTGAATCCTTTCATCTCTTTCTCAGTTACAAGATCAGGCTCGGCTAATTGAATTTTGCAATTTCTTTTATCGGCTATTTCTTTCAGCTTATTAAAAACTATTTTTTCAGCAGTTAACAAATATTGATTTTTTGGTATGGTGTTCCCGAGTGCTGTTGCAATTTCCGGGAGAGAATATCCCATTACATCGATGTGGTCTAATCTTACATTTGTAATCACAGCTAATGTGGAGTGCAGCATTTTATTTTCAGTAATCCATTGATACTGAGGTTGAACAGCCATACATTCCATAACGATAGCTTGTGCATTTCTTTTCGATGCAAACCTTGTAATTGAGAGTTGTTCAATAATATTAGCTCCGGCTTTACGATAAATTCCCACTTCGCTGCCGTCTTCAAGGATAAGTCGTGGATATGTTCCGGTAACTTTTGTTATGGTTTTTATACCGCTTTCACGCAGAGCAGCACCAATTAGACGTGTTACGCTTGATTTGCCTCTCGTGCCATTGATATGAACACGAATCGGGATTGAATGAATTCTTTTTTGATGAAAATAAAATTCAATCAAACCGTAGAGAGAAAGAATAATTAATACAACCAGCAGTACAGTAAAAACGTACATATAGAATAAAAATTCTCTCTAAATTATTTTCTCTTCAGTGCTATTGAAGAACAAATTTCTTTTGCCATTATTATTTAAGCAGAATCATTTTCTTTGTCTGTACAAAACTGTTAGCCTGCATTCTATAGAAATAAACTCCTGATCCAACTTTGTAACCTGAACTGCTTTCACCATTCCATACAACTTCGTATCTGCCTGCAGATTGAATACCCTCGTGCAAGATATTTATCAGCGTTCCATTGATATCGTATATACTTATTTTCACATTTGATTGTTCCGGGATCGAATAACTAATTCTTGTTTCAGGATTAAAAGGATTTGGGAAATTCTGATCCAATGAATAAGCAGTTGGTATTAAATGATTAATTTCTTCATCATCGTCAACCGAAACTATAGTCGGTGACTTTGTGGTAAATTTAATTGCGATGCCGTTAACTAATTCATTAGCAGTAGCATCATAATATTCATTGTATAAATAGGAAATACCAATGTCTTCGTTATTGTTCTCAATTCCCACTGTGCAGCTTCCGGGTTCTTTAACTACATTATATTGCAATAATAATTCGCCGTCACCTGTGGGTGTTGGATAGTAAGATGGATCGAGAAGAATAATTTGAAAGGTTTCCTTATCTTCAAGATCTGTATAATGCGGCACTGTATCCCATTCTACTATAAACCTATGATTAACAGGATCGGAGTAATAATAAAGTCTTCCTCCTCCCTGTGGTCCGTTAGAAAAGAAATCATCCCAGAAGACTGCAACCATATTATTGATCGTATCCAGACAAGGAAGCGAATAGTTCAAAGACTTAGTTTGTGTCCCGCTGCCGAATGCAATCCAGCCATCGCCGCTAACTCTTAATTGCGAAAAATCGTTTCCGTAATATTTAAAGTTGAATGGCAAATTAACAGTTTGAGTAAAATCACTCAATCCGCCAGGTTTAGGTATTACCGTTCCAATAGTTTTGATTTCAACCCAATTGAATTCGGGGCGTTGTTCCCAAAGCATATCATGACTTGAATATGCATAATATCCATATCCATCCGGTCCAGTTGGGTCAGAAGCTGTAGGCATGGAAACCGGAAGAGTTATTGGCTCAGTTAATATGTATGGATACAATCCATTCTGAGTTTCGAGCTTTAGTGAAAAGGCAGCGTTATATTGAACGGGACAATTTTGGCTTACGGTTATTGTATAAGTATCGGATTCATTAATTGAATTGCTGTCTGGCAAAATTGTACCGAATATAGCTATCGAATCAACAATTGTCATATATGGGTCGTTGGTGCTGATGGTTCCTTTAACATCAGGTGCTATATCATCTCCAATATTTAAAATTTTAAATCTCACCTTAACCGTTTCGCCCGGATCCATTCTGTAATTTTGAAGAACATTTCCTGCATCATCTACAAAAAATTCGTTGAAATCCAGATTACATCCATGAACAACTGCATTATAGTTATAATCCCAGGAAGTTGTCGTACTTACTATGTGCAATTTAAATGGAATTATTGAACCGACAGGACATTCTGGTTCTATAAAAAATTGAAATGGTGCACCAGTTATTGAATCGTTAGGCGCGATATTTCCAAAAACGATAGAATCAACCACCATCTCAACATTAGTTATCGAATCCGGAATAGATAAAACCGCATAAACGTTGTTAGATATTATTGAACCCCAATTTTTAAGAGTATAAGTGATTGAACAATTTTCATTCGGATTTATGAGACCATCATCGTTTCCATCAAGATCTGTAACAACTGGATTTCCGTAAGGCGTTACATTTTCTGCGCCGAGACTTACATTAATTGTATCTTCACTTGGAATAACGTTCCCACCTGTCACAACCACATTGAGAGTACCGGCCGTATTAGGTGTTATATCCAAAGTAGCAATTCCAAGCCCATCAGTAATTGCAGTTTCATAAACACCATTTCCTGAAATACAAACTCGTGCACTACCAACAGGTAATCCGCTTGATGTGTTCTTTACTGTTATTTGTACTTGGTTATATCCTACAAATATTTCATTTGGATGAGTTACAGTAACCTGATTAGGAATATCTTTCCAGATATGCATACTTGGATCGCCAAGCACACAATAAATCTTATAATGATATTGAACATAGGAATCCCCTCCCCCAAAACGTTCATACATTAATAGCTTTCCTGCTAAGAGAGCTTCACCAGGACTTTCAAGATTTGGCTCAAAGGTACCCGGTTGTGGAAACATCCCCGTATAAATTCCTTTGTCAATTGCATTATTATAAGCTGTGTGCGTATTGGAAGTTGGACCAATAAATGCACAACCACCTCTTAATGGTCCTGTGAGTGAACCCATTTCAAGCCAGGCTTCGCCAAAACAATTACCTGCATCGAACATTGCAGCACCGCAGCCGATATTTGTAACAAAGGTTAACTTATTGGAGTTATTTAAACTATTTACGTGTGATGTTCCAAAATAATAACAGTTTGTATGCCAGCCATCATCCCATCCTTCACCACGATAATTCAGAAAACTTCGACCATTATTAAGAGCTGATACAATGTCGTTTACATCGTAGGTACACTGAGAATTACTCATCATAGTATCTACTGAAGTAAATCCCCCATACAATCTCATACGGTCTGCAGTAAATCGTTTCGTTGTAACTTGTGAAGAATAATTATTATTTGAACAAACTGTTGCTTTTTTATACCATGCGGTCTCTGTCGTGTAAGGATATTTTTCATACTTTAAAAATTTATTTACCATTACCTGCAGAATCTGCTCCCCTCCTCCATTGGTGCCATTGTAATTAGTAAACCGACCAATCATCATTTCAGGGAAGTAATCATTTCCTTCGAGTTCAACAAAGTAATCTTCATTAACAAATGTCCATCCATCACCCGTCCAGTATTTTACAGGTGCATTACCAACAGGTGAACCATAATCTCCGATAAGTAATATGTAATCAGGAATATTCTCCCAAGTGGTGTAAACATTTAGAATATAATTCTTAATAATATCGGCGTTAGACTGATTTGCTCCAATCTCACTAAATTTTGTGATAAAAATTTCTGTTCCTGATTTGTGTTTCCATTCAGCATAGGGCTGAAATTCTTCTATATACATGTCCGGCATTATGCACAACATAATATCATGACCGTTTTCCATTCCATTGTATCTCCGCTGCAGCATTTCTTCATAATTAAAAATATATTTTCTATAAAGTTTAGCAAATGATGGAGCAATTGGTCTATTCGGTGTAGTTTTAGGATTAATACTCATCCCAGGAGTATAATTAATTTTAATTGTTATTGATGACACTGCTTGAATTTCATGCTTTGCAGGTGAATAACGAATTGGGAAAATTGAAATGCGAGCTATTCTAAAATCTCTGAAAACAACCGGGTCATCAGCTTTTGCATAGGTGCTTGGATAAACATCTTCAGAAGCATAAGTCAGAGCATTTTCTGTATAAGGAGTTTCTGGCTGCACTTCCCTCCAACTTTCTCTTGCCGGAGGAATATTAATTCCCTCGAAAACCTGAACTGGTGAAGTTTCAATAACCTCAATATTCACAGAACCATCATTGGGAATTGCCAGAATTTTTGTGATGTGAGAAATTTCAGGAAAACCAACATCAGATATTATGCCTTCACCGCCGCAATTTATCTCGTGATAAATTTTTCCATCAGAAGTAAATTCGTTAATCCGGAAGCCTGGTAAATCAACTTTGATTATCGCACCCGATGCATCATCACTTATTAACTGAACAACCGGAGGTGAATCAGCAATGGAATATTTATCGACTGATATCCATTGTGCAAATGAAATGGAATGCAGAAGAATAATTACAACGCAACCAAGTGATCTGATATTAATCATCACCTTATCTCCATGAATATTTTTTGAAAAAAGTTATTTCTCAAACGGATACGAAGTACGGATGAAACGCAATCTTATCAATAAAATTAGTTGGAATTTTTAATGTTAACAACTATTGTTATAGTATTTTTTTCGTTCGGCTAAAGCATCCGCAAATCGCATTCCTTAAATTTTACCGCAATTTGCAAGGTTTTTTATGAGTGATAGTAAAATGGAAATGAGTTATGTAAAATTTGAAGTTATGATTCTCCCAAAAATTAACTATGCCGGATGATCATAATATCGCCATCTTTAACTATATATTCTTTTCCTTCTAATCTCCAGGTTCCTTGTTCTTTTGCCTTTGCAAACGAACTAGCAGAAATAAAATCATCGTAGCCAACTACTTCGGACCGAATAAATTTGTTATAGAAATCTGTGTGAATTTCACCGGCTGCTTGTTGAGCTGTATAACCTTTTTTTATTGTCCATGCCCGGCATTCAGTATCTCCACAAGTAAAGAATGACTGAAGACCTAATAAGTCATACGCCTCTCTGATTATACTGTTCAATGCTGATTCTTTGATACCATACTCATTCATAAAATCTGCTGCTTCTTTTTCTGATAGTTCAGACATTTCCTGTTCGATCTTTCCAAAGAAACAAAGTGCTTTTGTATGAACGCTTAACTTTTTCTTTGTAAGTTCATCGAGATATTTTGATGCCTCAGCCACCTGGGATTCATCAAGATTAAGAGCAACTAACATTGGCTTAACCGAAAGAAGTTGGAATGATGCTAATATTTTTAATTCATCATTTGTAAGATGAGCATCTCTTAAAGGTTTTTCTTCTTGCAATATTGAATTACATTTCTCAAGCAGTAGCAATTCACGCTTTAATTTGTCATCCTGTGTTTTTTGAATTTGTTTTTTGATTGAATCAATTCGTTTCTCAACTATTGCGAGATCCGAAAAAATAAATTCGGTCTCGAATGTTTCAATGTCTCTCATCATATTTACTGAACCATCGGGATGAGGGACAATCTCGCTATTAAATAATCTGACTACCTGGATAAGAGCATCATTTGTTTTCACTTTACTTAAAAAATTACTCGTGAACTGTGTTGAACCGCTATCTCCCTTAATCAACCCAACTACGTCAAGAACTTCAATCGTAGCACTTGTTTTCTTTTTTGGATTAAAAATTTCTGTCAACTTATCAAGTCGTGCGTCTGGAACTTTTATAATCGACTGGTGGGTTTCTGCTTTTGCCATGGCGGATGCATCAAGATGACTTTTTGTTATGGTCTGAAATAAAGTTGATTTTCCGGACTGTGGTAATCCTACTATTCCTATTTGCATTTATTCTTCTTTTTCAAATGATTTTATATATCAAATATAACGAACTCATTTTTATTATATTTTTTTTTAATTTAAGGAATAATTATCAATCATTTTTTGAAAGAGTAATGATGAAGCAAAACCTAATTACCCTGACGATTACAATTTTAACATTTATTGTTTTACAATCCTGCAGCACAGTTCCATTAACAGGAAGATCACAGCTTAATATGATACCAAGCAGCGAAATGCTCTCAATGAGCTTTCAACAATATGATCAGTTCTTAAAAGAAAATAAATTAAGCACGAATCAGACTGAAGTTAATTTAGTAAAAAATACAGGAGTAAAAATTCAGCATGCTGTTGAGAGATATATGAAAGAAAATAATTTATCTGACAGATTGAATGGGTACAAGTGGGAATTTAATCTTGTTAAAGACGATCAGGTAAATGCATGGTGTATGCCCGGTGGAAAAGTTGTTGTTTATACGGGGATTCTTCCTGTTACAAAAGACGAAGCTGGTTTGGCTGTAGTAATGGGTCACGAAATTGCCCATGCAATTGCTGAACACGGAAACGAAAGAATGAGTCAACAGTTATTACAGCAGGCTGGCGCGGTTGGTTTAATGGTAGCAATGAAAGAAGAGCCAGCACAAACACAGGCACTATGGCTTTCGGTTTATGGAGTTGGAACTACAGTAGGAATTATGCTTCCATACAGCAGAACTCAGGAAAGTGAAGCTGATCATCTCGGATTAATTTTTATGGCGATGGCTGGATACGATCCACACGCTGCACCCGAATTCTGGAAAAGAATGGCTGCATCAAAACAAGGTGGACAACCGCCTGAGTTTCTTAGTACTCATCCATCAGATCAAACAAGAATAAATGACATCACCTCCTGGATTCCTGAAGCGATGAAATATTATAAAAAGTAATCGCGCTAAAAATCTTAAATGATATTTTCAAAAATGTTTTATGATTGACTTTGCGGAAAGAAAGATTAATAAACTTCTGATTAAAATTGACAGGACAACTTGTATTGCCACACAAAACTATATCAAAGCAGCACCAAATTTCTTTGAACTTGATGATGAGAGAATTTGTGCATTTAAGGATTCAACAGAAACTACACCGAATGAAGAAATTATAGAAGCTTGTTCAGTCTGCCCGGTTCAGGCTTTATATGTACTGGATGAAAATGGGAAACAGCTTGTCCCTAAATTTTTGTAGATTTTAATTTTTTTAGTTTACCAGTCCATTACTTTTTTATCACTCCAGAATAATCCTGTTTTATCAATAGGAGTTTCAGTTGCAAGCCAGACAATAGTCTCCGCACCCTTTTTCACAGAACGGGTTGCTGTCCAGCCACCCATATCTGTTCTAACCCAGCCGGGACAAACCGAATTAACTGCTATCTTTTTTCCTTTTAATGCTGAAGCAAACTGTTTTGTAATTGCATTTAATGTTGTTTTAGAAATACTGTAAGCAGGTGCATAACTATCCATATCATGGAGAGCACCGGCATTACTTGAAACATTAATTATCCTACCTCCTTTCTCCAAGAATGGAAGAAATTCTCTTATAACTATAAATGCACCAATTGAATTTGTATTTAACACACTACGGAACTCTTCGGTAGAAAGTTTAATAATTTCAGAATCTTTAAATATTGCGGCATTATTAATTAAAACGTCCAACCGAATTTTTAGCTTTTCAAATTCAGATGCTGCAATCTTAATACTTTCTTCATTGGAAACATCCATCTGGATGAAGTCAGCTATAATTTTTTCATTCCTTAATTTTTCAACTTTATCATTCCCTTTATCACTATTTCGCGCAGACAGGAAAATGTGATAACCAAGTAGTCCTAATTGCCTGCAAACTTCCAGACCAATTCCACGATTGCCTCCAGTTACAAGAACAGTTTTAAGAATTGATTGCCCCATCAATCTGAACTTAGATCAATTATTTCCAACTACTATCTTAAAATTAAATATTGGAGTTCCAAGAGCGCCCCACAATCTCACCCATATCGGAAGTAATTGTTCTGTTCCTCTTGCTGTTGAAATGTCTCCCATATCTATTATATCATTTTCATTCCAACCGAAAGTTGTTAAAAGTTTTTTGATTTCGGATTTTGCACCTCCATCATTACCATTAAGAAAAATATTTGTTGGTTCTGGCAATAATTTTGGATTCACCATCAGATAAGCAGTTAATGTGTTTAGACTTTTCACAACTTTAGTTTTGGTAAATGTTCTTTGGATAAGTTCACTCAGAGAATCTGTATTACTGATTGTTAAAGTTGGAGGCATTCCTTTTGAAAAATCAAGTGGGTTGGAAATATCAAGTAATATTTTATTTGAAAGATTATTTTCACCAGCTAATTTAAGAGCATCGATTGAACCGGTACCACTTGTTGCATTAACAAGCAGTTCTCCGAATGACGCAGCTTCTGAATAAGTTCCAAGCTGAACTTTTGAATTATTTTTCAGCCATTCGTTAAATGGTGGTCTTCCAAAATTATCCTTCCCGGTTTTTGCAAGTGTCGCTTGTTTATCTCTTGTTCCAATGAACACCTGATGACCAAGTTGAACTAACTTTTCCGCAATAGTTTGTCCTACCACACCGGTACCAAAAATTCCTATTTTCATTTTTAACTCCTTAGTTTATTTATAATTATTTGCATCCAATCTAATAAAAAATAATTTAATGAGTCAACTATTTCCATATACTTACTAATGCTCATCCCGGATTTAAAATCATAAATCAGATATATTTTATTAATGCACATTTCGATTATCTCTATTATTTTCTGAATGGTTAATATTTAAAACACTAACTTTAAAGAAAGGAATAAATATTTTTTTCAAATGGAATACTCTGAAACCTTTTCGAAACTCAGATCACTTTTCTTTTCAAATGGACCAATCGCTCCGCAAGGCATAAAATTTGGCGATGTTGTTATTTATAAATTTAATTTTCATTCCTCATCCTACGATCTGCTTCCAGGAAACAACAACTATTATTGCAAAAAACACAATATAAATTTTAACAACTCATTCACGTTCTTCAATGATGTCGGGACCATTCAAAACGGAGTTCATATTGAAGATATTGCTGTAGAAGAAAACAGGAACTTCAGCTACTACATATTAAAACCACAGAACCAAAACAAGATTAAGAAAGTTACATTCCTCTTTCATGGTTTCAACGAAAAAAACTGGGATAAGTATCTGCCTTGGGCTGAAGCAATCTGCGCAAGAACACAAAGTGCAATTGTTTTTTTTCCAATAGCTTTTCACATGCAGCGCTCGCCGCTTAGCTGGAGTGACAAAAGAAAAATGTATGAGTTGAGCGAAAAGAGAAAAAAGAAATATCCAAACATTATCAATTCCACCCTATCGAATGTTGCAATTAGTATGAGGCTTCATTCAATGCCTCAAAGATTTATCTGGTCTGGATTACAGACATATTATGATGTAATCAACTTTCTGGAAGATTGCAGAAATAATAAGCACGAATTGATCGATAAACAATTTTCATTTGACATTTTTGCATATTCGATTGGTGGTCTGCTTGCACTTATACTTAAATTATCAAATCACAATAACTACTTTGATGATTCAAAAGTATGCTTGTTTTGCAGTGGTGCTGTTTTTAACCGTCTTTCTCCAGTCTCAAAATTTATTTTGGATAGTGAGGCAAATGTTGCTCTTTACTCATACCTCATCGAACATATTGATATTTTTTTAAAAAGAGATGCTCTGCTTCATCATTACATTGAAGATGATCATTTTGAAGGGAAAGTTTTCCGCTCAATGCTCGATTACCACAATATGAGAGAATTCAGAGAAGCGCTTCTCAGAAAATTTGAAAAGCAAATCTATGCAATTTCGTTGAAGAAAGATTCCGTTATTCCTTCGTTTGAAATAATGAATACGTTAAACGGAGCGTTCAGGGATATTCAAATTAAAGTTGAAGAGCTTGATTTCAGTTACGATTACATGCACGAAAATCCCTTCCCTGTTAACCACAAGTACTCAGCGAAGATTGATGAAAATTTTACGAATGTATTTGAAAAAGTAGGAAAGTTTTTAAGTGCCTGATGGGAGTATGATAACTCATCTAATAATTACTGTACATATCCCAACCTTTAAAACTCAATATTTTTTCAGAATAATTATAGAAGTTTATTTTTATTTATTATTATTGCGGTAAATAATTAGTTACTACCAATTTTAGGACCGTGCAATGGACATATCATATTTGCTGTCAAAACGATTTTTTTTTATTGATACTCTTCCAATTTATAGGATGAGAACAGAATAACAATAAAAATAAAACAACTACTGACAACTCAACAACACATCGACTAATGCTTAAACATATCAAACTTATAGAGACAATATTTTACGTCAACGACCAAGAGGTAAGTTGCAAGTTTTATCAAAATCTATTTCGTATGCAGGCAGACCTAAATGTTCCGGGTATGACAGAATTTCACTTGTCAGTCAATTGTAAAATTGGGCTAATGCCAAATAAAGGAATTGCAAAAATATTAGTAGACAAAATACCGCATCCAGACAGCGGGAATGGGATTCCGAGATGTGAACTGTATTTGTATGTTGAAAATATTCAGCTTGAATTTGATAATGCAATTAAAAGTGGGGCAAAACTAATAAGTCCTATTATTGAAAGAGACTGGGGAGACAAGGTTTGCTACTTTTCCGATCCGGACGGACATATCATTGCATTTGCGGAGAAAATGGAGAAAGAGAACTAAGTGAACTCAAAATTTATAACTGTAACTTGCAACACCACACCAGACTAATGAACCACTGTTGGTAACACACGTTTTGCGTTGTGCGGGCTGGCGTGCAAACCTGTAACTTTGTACTTCTAATTAACATTAATAATAAATTGAAACTTTGTACTTTGAAACCCGCCGATGTTAAAACAGTAGAGCTTTATTCATCACTGATACTCATCCCTCCAAAGGAGTCCTTTGGACAACTTTTAACCGGCAATGTATCCGTTGTGGATAGTTGAAGAGTTTTTATAAATTTTCCTGTTGTCCGTACGCATTATCAACGGCGAGATTTAACTCTGAAATTTGGACAGTGGTTAATTAATTGAACTCCTCTTTTTGTAAATAAATTATAATAATGTTTTATAAATTACTTGTAGTGATTTTTTAATATAAGAAAAAAATTATGACAATAAATAATATAAAAATTCCTGATGAACGATTAAGAAATATCTGCCAAAAATATCTTGTCAAAGAACTGGCGGTGTTTGGTTCAGCTTTAACTTCTGATTTCAGAAATGACAGTGACATTGACCTACTCAACATATTTCATGATAAAGCGGAACACAGTCTTTTTAGTAAAGTTCGGATGAAAGAAGAATTTGAAGAATTGTTTGGAAGACCTGTTGATCTTATAAGTCGCAGAGCAATTGAAAACAACCGTAACTTATATAAAAGAAAAGCAATACTTGAAAATCTAAAGGTAATCTATGCAGCGTGACATCAGCTATTTTTCAGATATACTTGAGTCATCTAAATTAGCTGTTAATTACCTGAAGAAAATTTCTTTCCAAGAGTTTACACGGGACACAGCAATTCAGGATGCTGTAATTCGCAGAATCGAAATTATTGGTGAAGCTCCAAATAGAATAAGCGACATATCAAGACAAATGTATGTTCATTTACCATGGATTGAGATGAAAGGAATGAGAAACCTCTTAATATATGATTATGACGAAATTGACCTCAAAGAGGTTTGGAACACCGTTAAAAATGATTTACCTTTTCTTATAAAAGAAATTGAAAAGATTCTGAATTAACTGTACTCATCCCAGTTTTTCAACATAAATTTAAACTACCCAAATTTGATCTTTTTTTTCAGTCTCATTTAATTCTTATTATTGTGTCAAATAATAACTGAATAAATTTTCGTGAGTACCAATATGAAAATTAAATTATCAAATTTCTCATTTACTTTTATTTTTCTATTTCTGCTGTTTAATAATTTAATAAGAGGTCAGGAATGGAATACCGATGAGAAAGATTTAACAAAAAGAGTTGAACAGTTCTTATTTTTTGCGGGTAATTACGATATTGAATCGATGTCAAAAATGATGACGGATCATGCAAACGTAGGAATTGCAAGGTTAAAAGATGGAAATAATTTTATAATCACGATGACAATTCAACAATATTTTGAAGAAACGCAAAAAAGAACTCTTCGACCTTACTTCGAACCGGTAAACGAATTTACCATTCATATTGATGATGAACACTTAGCTTTTGTAAGAGCGGATGCAATTCTTTACGCTTATGGAGTACCCCAATCGCATAATTTAGACTACTTTATCTTAATGAAAGAAAATGATGTGTGGAAGTTTTTAAGTCTATCATATACTCCAACTCCAATTCCGTAGAATAAAAAGATTTTTAATCTGAATATTTTTGGAAGAAGTTATGCACAAGCCTGGTGCAGTCAAAGACCCGAATTCGTTTCTTTATTTTTTGCAGAAGGCGGATCATTAACAATAAATGATAGAAATCCAGCAACCGCCAGAGAAGAAATTTCAAAAGTAGCTGAGAGCTTTATGACTGCCTTTCCTGATATTATTGTTACAATGGATAGTCTTGTTACCACTTCAGAAGGTGCAGAGTTTTATTGGACGTTTACCGGAACTAATACAGGTCCGGGAGGAAGCGGTAAGAAAGTGAAAATCAGTGGTGTTGAAATTTGGCAGCTTGACGATAACGGACGAATAAAGAAATCACAAGGAAGTTTTGATACAGAAAAATATAATAGACAAATTAAGAACGGATCTGAAAATAAATGTAAAACAACAACCTTCAACAAAAAACTGACTAACATTTTTATATGATGACACTTAAAATTGAAATAAGATGAGAAAAATAATTGCTGCAATCAATATGACGCTTGATGGGTTTTGCGACCATACAGCAATCATCCCGGATGAAGAAATACATCAACATTATGCTGATCTATTAAGTAATGCAGATGCCGTTCTATATGGAAGGATTACATATCAACTTATGCAATTCTGGCAAACGCTGATAAAAAATCCTTCAGGAGAAAAATCAATGGATGACTTTGCTGTTGCCATGGATAAAATTCCAAAAATTGTTTTTTCAAATAAGTTAAAAAATACAGATTGGGAGAGCGCGAAACTTGCAAAACAATCTCTTGAAGAAGAAGTTTTAAAACTCAAAAATTTCGTCAAAGATGGAGACAAAGACATTTTCGTTGGTAGTCGAAGCTTAATCATACAGCTAATGAATCTAAATTTAATTGACGAATACCAACTGTGCGTTCACCCTGTCATTGTAGGAAAAGGACTACCATTATTTGAAAACATAAATGGCAAAACTATTTTTAAACTAATAAGAGCCAAGATTTTTAGTAGTGGTGCAGTAATACTTTATTATGAACCGACAAATACAAGAACAACGAACCGCTAACAAGATTACTGTAAAAAGACAATAACAAACTACAGACAACAGAGAACTTTATGAGAAAAATAATTTCATTTATGCATATATCGCTTGATGGTTTTGTAGCAGGACCGAATGGAGAACTCAACTGGGCTAAAGTTGATGAGGAAATTTTTGATTTTGTCGGCAAACGGATAAGCAAAGGAGACACTGCATTATATGGACGATTAACTTATCAGATGATGGAAAGCTACTGGCCCACCGCCGGTGACAAGCCGACAGCAACCAGGCACGACATTGAACATTCAAAGTGGTATAGTAAAGTTCATAAAGTTGTTTTATCAAAAACCATGAAAGACGTGAGTTTACTCAACACAGAAATAATTAGCGACAACCTTTCGGAGAAAATAAAAAAAATAAAACAACATGGAGATGATGATATCTTGCTTTTGGGAAGCCCGACAGCAACTCATTCGTTGTTTCAATTGAACTTAATTGATGGATATTGGTTGTTTGTTAATCCGATTATACTTGGGCAAGGCATTCCACTATTTGTAAATGTTAAAGATAGTATAAAACTAAAACTATTGACTACCCGACAATTCACTTGCGGAGTAACTGAACTGAATTACACAGTGGATAGAGAATGAATGAAAATACAAGATCAAATCAAAGAGTATATTGCTAATCAACCTGAACCAAAGCGTACAGACATTAAAGTTTTGCACAAACGCATACTTCAAATATTGCCCAAATGTAGATTATGGTTCTTAGATGGCAAAGATGCTAAAGGTAAAATTGTTTCCAATCCTAATATCGGATATGGATTTTACACCATAAAATATGCTGATGGAACTACCAGAGAGTTTTATCAAATTGGATTAAGTGCAAACAAAACCGGAATTTCTGTTTATATACTTGGTATTGATGATAAAACATACTTACCTAAAACGTTTGGTAAAAAATTAGGCAAGGCAAGTGTAACAGGGTATTGCATTAAGTTTAAATCGTTGAAAGATATAAACATAGATGTACTTGAAACAGCAATTCGCTACGGATTTAAATATTAATTTTATTATTTTGGTTCGGTGCGACAACAAATAAATTCTCTTATTCTTAGCGATACTCATTCAAGTTTTTATTTCAAGATGCTAATTGATTGAAGAAAATCAAGCAGGTTTTTTATTTTGGATAAATTTTAATAGTTTGCTGAAAAAAATCCGTCGGAAAAAGGACTTCCCGCAATCAATTTATTTTATTAGTTTCTATTCGGTTTAGCTCCTTTTTAAGATGGCTTTCCCGCAGTAGAATTACAAATTTTATATTCGATTTTTATTATTGCGGTAAACAATTAGTTATAGGCAATGGCAGACCAATAGCACTACAAATCTCAACAGACGAATAAAATGAAAGCAATCATAAAATCAACAGTAATTGCAACTCTAATTGTAACTGGAATTACTTTAACATCTTGCAACAGCAATAACAATCAAAAACAGGAAACAATGGAAACAGAAGTTCCAAAAATCAGTGAGTTCGCAGTAGGGGAAGAAAACACAGGCTTCGCACAGTACTTTTCTGGCAGGTCGTGGCTTGCACCATTAACAAGCAACAAAGACCTAAACGTACCAATGTTCAACGTAACCTTTGAACCGGGTTGTCGCAACAACTGGCACAGTCACACAGGCGGTCAAATTCTTGTTGCCGTTGGCGGTGTGGGATATTATCAGGAACGTGGTAAACCAGCCGTTCGTATGGAGGTTGGCAAAGTAATAGAAATCGCCCCCAATGTAGAACATTGGCACGGAGCAGCACCCGATAGTTGGTTTTCACATATCGGAGTAGAATGTAATCCTCAAATTAATAAGAACACTTGGTTAGAGCCAGTTTCTAATGAAGAATATAAACAAGCAGTGAGTGAAGCAGTAAAATAATCCTCCAAATTATGAGCAAAGGTAAGATTGTAAAGTGGATTTTATTTTTGGTTTTAATATTAAATGGACATACGATGAATGCACAAAATAAAACGGATAGCCTAAACCAACAGCAACAAAGTTTAGTCATCATTTCTGCACTGACGGCAACAGGAGATTTGGAAAATCTGAAAACCGAATTGAATAATGCATTAGACGATAAAGTTTCCATAAACGAAATAAAAGAAGCATTGGCACATCTATACGCTTATTGTGGTTTTCCTCGAAGCCTAAATGGATTAACCACTTTAATGCAAGTTGTAGAGAAACGAAAAAAAGCAGGTAAAAGCGATGTTGTTGGTCGTGAAGCAAGTCCGATTTCTACAAATAAATCAATGCTTGAAATAGGAACGGAAGTACAGACAAAATTAGTGGGACAACCTGTTTCAGGTGGTGTTATGGAGTTTGCCCCTGTTATTGACCGTTATTTAAAGGAACATCTTTTCGGTGCTATTTTCTCAAGCGATATACTGAACCACCAACAAAGAGAATTAGTAACAATTTCTGCATTAGCCTCAATGTCTGGAACGCTTGGACAATTACAATCACACATTGGAATTGGAATGAATACAGGACTTACAGAAAATCAGTTCAATCAAACTTTCAATTTGATAGAAAAGTATATTGGCAAAAAACAGGCAGACGATGCAAGAGCAGTACTTTCAGAAACAATTAGAAAATAAAAATATGATACTAAATGAAAAATACACCCTTTCAAATGGGTTAGAAATTCCAAAAATAGCACTTGGAACTTGGTTCATTGGCGATGAAACCGTAGCACAGGTAGTAAAAGATGCCATCGAAATTGGATACAGACACATTGATACGGCTCAGGCGTATGGAAATGAAAGAGGAATTGGCGAAGGACTAAAGGCTTGCAGTATAAAACGTGAAGATTTGTTTATCACCACAAAACTGGCGGCAGAAGTAAAATCATATAATGACGCTGTTGCTTCCATAGCCAATTCATTAAAATTATTAGGACTTGATTATATAGACCTGATGATTATTCACAGCCCTAAACCTTGGGCTCACTATGAAAAAGAAAACCGTCATTTTGATGGCAACCGTGAAGCGTGGCGAGCTTTGGAAGATGCGTATAAAGCAGGAAAAATCCGCTCAATTGGAGTATCAAATTTTCAGATTATAGATATTGAAAACATAGTTGCAGGCTGTAAGGTAAAACCAATGGTCAACCAAATATTAGCCCACATCAGCAATACACCTTTTGAGTTGATAGATTACTGCAAACAGAACAACATCCTTGTTGAAGCCTATTCACCGATAGCGCACGGAGAATTATTGAAAAATGAGCAAGTAGTAAAAATGGCTGAAAAATATGGAGTAAGTGTACCGCAATTAGCCATTCGATACTGTCTTGATTTGGGGCTATTACCGTTGCCAAAGACAACCAATCCAAAGAATATGAAGAATAATGCGGACGTAGATTTTGAAATATCAGCAAACGACTTGGAGATTTTAAAAAACATAGAGCCGATAAAAAATTATGGTGAAGCAAGTAACTTTCCTGTGTTCTGGAAATAATCTACCCTAAGCCACAGCCTATAACAAGGTATTGCCAAAAGCGGGGCTGAACGGCTTCGATTGGACATTTGTGCAAGGTTCAACTTTCGTTCTTAGATTAAACTTTAGTGCTAAAAATCCCCGCCTTCGGTAATACCCAAACTGTTACTGATACTCATCCCAACTCTTAACCGGTAATGTATCCATTGTGAATTGCTGAAGTGCTTTTATAAATCTTTTCGTTGCCTGCACGTTTAAACGCAGGCAAGGTTTACCTTTAAAATTTGGATAAAGGCGATTTTCCCGTAATTTTGCCCTTGTAATTTAAACAAAGGTAAAATTCGTCCTCGTTAATAGGAAAAAAATGAAATTTGAGGCACAAAAACCATATAACACTCTTCCCGATTTACCACCGAAAGGTGATATCGAAACAAAAGAAATTCTAAAAAAAACAATTTCTGCAAGCAGGGCTTTATCAGAATTAAAGGGGGCAATAACGAATCTTCCTAATCCATTATTATTTATCGACACCATAAACTTACAGGAAGCTCAGGCTAGCTCTGCAGTTGAAAATATAGTAACTACTCAGGATGCATTATTTCAGGCAGCAGTGGCTGAGAAGAAAATTATTGACAATGCCATCAAAGAAGTGATACACTATAAGGATGCTTTATGGCATGGATTTGAAGAAATAAAAAAGAAACCAATTCTGACTACGAACCTTTTTATCTCTATAATGAGAATCATAAAAGAAAATCAGTCGGGAATCAGAAGCCTGCCAGGAACTCAATTGAAAAATCCTGCAACAGGAGAAATAATATACACTCCACCTGAAGGAGAAAAGTTAATCAGAGAAAAACTGAAGTCGTTGGAAGTATTCATCAACGAAAATATCAATATTGATCCGTTGATTAAATTAGCCTTAGTACATTATCAGTTCGAAGCGATTCATCCATTCTTTGATGGAAATGGAAGAACCGGAAGAATTATTCTGCTTCTTTATTTAAAACTCTGTGGACTTATTGATTTACCCTCCTTGTATTTAAGTGGTTATATTTTAAATAACAGGAGCGAATATTACAAACGATTGAGAAATGTAACTGAAAAAGATGATTGGGAGAACTGGATAATATATATTCTTGATATGATCGAAGTGACTTCGCAAAAAGGAAGTGAAAAAATTTTGTTAATCGGAAAATTAATGTCTGAGCTTGGAGAGCAGATACGTGAAAAATTACCCAAAGTTTATTCGAAAGATTTGCTCGAAATATTATTCAGGCTACCGTACACAAAGAGAAACTTGCTTGAAGCCGCAGGATTGGGAAATGTTAAAACTTCCGGGGGTTATTTGAAAAGTTTAGAAGATGCAGGCTTTTTAAAAAGTATTCAAGTTGGTAAAGAAAAATTGTTCTTAAATTATAAATTAATGGAAGTACTCAAAAGTTGATAAAGTTTCGCTAGCGAAATTAACTACTGATACTCATCCCTCCAAAGGAGTCCTTTGGACAACTTTTAACCGGCAATGTGTCTGTAGTAAATCAATTAAAATTCTATTTTTGTAAATAAGTTATAATAATGTTTTATAAATTACTTGTAGCGATTTTTTAGTGGAAGATAAAAATTATGACAATAAACAATTTAAAAATCTCTGATGAACGATTAAGAAATATCTGCCAAAAGTATCTTGTCAAAGAACTGGCGGTTTTTGGTTCAACTTTAACTTCTGATTTCAGAAATGACAGTGACATTGATCTACTATACACATTTCACGAGAAAGCGGAACACAGTCTTTTTAGTAAAGTCCGGATAAAAGCAGAAATTGAAGAATTGTTTGGAAGACCTGTTGATCTTATAAGTCGCAGAGCGATTGAAAACAGCCGTAACTTATATAAAAGAAAAGCAATACTTGAAAATCTAAAGATAATCTATGCAGCGTGACATCAGCTATTTTTCTGATATACTCGAATCATCAAAATTAGCTGTTGATTACTTGAAGAAAATTTCTTTCGAAGAGTTTACACGGAACACAGCTATTCAAGATGCTGTAATTCGCAGAATTGAAATTATTGGTGAAGCTGCAAATCGAATAAGTGACATATCAAGACAAATGTATGCCCATTTACCATGGATTGAGATGAAAGGAATGAGAAATCTCTTAATTCATGAATATGACGAAATTGACCTCAAAGAGGTTTGGAACACAGTTAAAAATGATTTGCCTTCTCTTATAAAAGAAATTGAAAAAATTCTGAATTAACTGTACTCATCCCAACTCTTTACCGGTAATGAGTCCGTTGTAAATTGCTGAAGTGCTTTTATAAATCTTTTAGTTGCCTGAACATTTGTGAACAGAGGAATATTTAGGTCAACAGCTTTTCTTCTGATAATGTAATCACTGTCAAGCTCAACTTTCTCTGCTGTCTTCGGGATGTTTATCACCATATCAATTTCACCATTGCTGAGATAAGTTAGAATTGAAGGTTCCTTCTCATCAAAAGGTCTGTAAAGAACTTCAACATCAATTCCATTCAGCCTGTAATAATCAGAAGTCCCTTTTGTGCCGTAAAATTTCAATCCCATTTCTTTCAATGCAAGAATATCTTCAAGAAGTTCTGCTTTATTTTTTGGAGTTCCTGTTGAAAGAAGAGCAGCTTTCTGCGGAATTTTTTGTCCGGTTGATAAAACACTTTTCAGAAATGCTTCGTTGAAATCATCACCAAGACAAGCAACTTCACCTGTTGATGACATTTCAACTCCGGTAACAGGATCAGATCCTTTCAATCTGGTAAATGAAAACTGAGAAGCTTTTACCCCAACATAATCGAGATCAAAGGATGACTTATCAATCTTAGCAACTTTCTCACCGAGCATAATTCTCGTTGCAATATCAATGAAATTTATCTTCAATGTTTTGGAAACGAACGGAAAACTCCGCGATGCACGCAGATTGCATTCGATCACTTTCACATCGTTATCTTTTGCAATAAATTGAATATTGAATGGTCCGTTAATTTCAAACTCCTTTGCAATATTCTTCGTGATAATTTTTACTCTTCTCATCGTTTCGAGATAAGTTCTTTGCGGCGGGAGAACAATAGTTGCATCGCCAGAATGAACGCCCGCATTTTCAACGTGTTCAGCAATTGCATAACAAAAAAGTTCACCGTGATCAGCAACTGCATCAATTTCAATTTCGCGCGCATCAGTAATAAACTTACTGATAACAACGGGATGTTCTCTGTTCAACTCTGTTGCTTTTCGTAAATATGTTTCAAGTTCATCTTCTGTAAGTACAATACTCATCGCAGCACCGCTGAGTACATAACTTGGACGGATTAAAACAGGATAACCAACTTTTGCAGAAAACTTTTTCGCATCTGCAAGAGTTGTAACTTCATTCCATTCCGGTTGATCAATTTCCAGTTTATCCAGAATTTTTGAAAACTTATGCCGGCTTTCGGCATTATCAATCTGGATTGGTGAAGTGCCGATAATTTTTACACCAGCATTGTGAAGCTTCATTGCAAGATTATTTGGAACCTGTCCACCCATTGAAACAATAACGCCTTCAGGATTTTCGAGATCACAAATATCAAGAACTCTTTCCAGTGTTAACTGCTCGAAATATAATTTATCGCAAATATCATAATCAGTACTTACGGTTTCAGGATTGCAATTAATCATAATTGATTTGTTGCCACTATTGTTAATGGCATTTACCGCAGTCACACAACACCAATCAAACTCAACAGATGAACCAATTCTATAAGCACCTCCACCAATCACAGCTATCTGTTGTTTTTCCCTGCCTGCCGGCAAGGCAGGATTTACCGATATATCATGTTCATTTCCGTGATAAGTTAAATAAAGATAATTTGTTTGCGCCGGATATTCGGCAGCCATTGTATCAATTTGTTTTACAACCGGAAGAACACTAAGTGCTTTTCTTTTTCGTCTTACTTCATCTTCAGTTGAATTAACTAATTCAGCAATTTGAAGATCAGAAAATCCATTTTGCTTTGCTTCTTTCATTAAAGTGAAATTGAATTCAGTGATTTGTTTTTGTTTCAGCTTTGATTCTGTATCAACAATATTTTTCATTTTAAAGAGAAACCAGGGCGTGATCCTAGTTAGCTGATGAATCTTTTCAACTGAATATCCTCTTTGCAATGCAACTGCGATAGCAAAAATTCTTTTATCGGTTGGCTGAGATAGTTCTTTATCAAGATTCTCAAACTGCAAATCGTTGCATACAAATCCTTTCAGACCAACATCAAGCATTCTGATTGCTTTCTGCAGAACTTCTTCAAAACTTCGTCCGAGTGACATAACTTCACCAACTGATTTCATCTCCGAACCAAGCTGAGTGCTCACCTGTTGAAATTTTTGTAAATCCCATCTGGGAAATTTTAGAGCAACATAATCAAGTGCAGGCTCAAAGCAGGCAGAAGTTTCCCGTGTAATACTGTTTTCAACTTCATTCAATGCATATCCGAGTGCAAGTTTTGTTGCGATAAATGCAAGCGGATAACCAGTTGCTTTTGATGCGAGCGCGGAACTTCTGCTTAGTCGAGCATTAACTTCAATTATTCTGTAATCATCCGAGTTTGGATCAAGTGCGTATTGAATATTACATTCACCGATTATTCCAATATGACGAATTAATTTTATTCCAATTGAACGAAGCTTGAAATTTTCTTGCGCTGAAAGTGTTTGCACCGGTGCAATTACAACACTGTCTCCGGTATGAATACCCATCGGATCAATATTTTCCATTGAGCAAGTAGTGATGCAATTATCATATTTGTCACGAACAATTTCGTATTCAACTTCTTTCCAGCCGTAAAGTGATTCTTCAATTAAAATCTGATTAGTGTATTTGAAAGCTTTCTCAGCTTTTTCTTTCAACTCCATTTCATTATTTACAATTCCTGAACCAAGTCCGCCAAGTGCATAAGCAATTCTCACCATCACTGGAAATCTGATTTCGTTAGCTGCGTTTATTGCTTCATCAATATTTTTTGCAGTTTTACTTCTCGCAACTTTCAACCCTATTTCTGTACACTTGTTTGCAAACAACAGTCTGTCTTCAGTGTCTTTGATTGCTTCAACCGGTGTTCCGAGTACCTGAACATTATGTTTTTTAAGAATTCCTTTGTCAAATAATTGAACGCCAACATTTAACGCTGTCTGTCCGCCAAATTGCAAAAGAATACTTTCCGGTTGTTCTTTTTCAATTACTCTTTCAACAAACTCAGCAGTGATCGGAAGGAAATAAACTTTATCTGCAAAGTTAGCGGAGGTTTGAATCGTAGCGATGTTAGGATTAACAAGAACGGAAGTAATTCCATCTTCCTTCAATGCTTTGATTGCTTGCGAGCCGGAGTAATCGAACTCACCTGCCTGGCCTATCTGCAAAGCTCCCGAGCCGAGGATTAATACTTTTTTTGGTTTTCGTTTTTTTATCATAAAGTTCTATCCAATGTCATTCTGAACTTGGTTCAGAATCTTGATTCTGATTTCAGATCCTGAAATAAACCTGCCTGACGGCAAGACAGGTTCAGGATGACAGTTCTTGTTTTTGTCATGCTGAACTTGTTTCAGCATCTTTATCCATTAAATCTATAGATAAATCTGTCCATTCCTTATTTAGTGATTCAATCAAATTTATTTTCCATCGCCTGTGCCAGTTCTTCAATTGTTTTTCTCGATGAATTGCATCTTCAATGCTATTACACGTTTCATAGTAAACTAGTTTTGTTATATTGTATTTTCTCGTGAATCCTTCAATTAATTTATTTTTATGTTCATACATTCTTCTTACCAAATCATTTGTAACTCCAATATAAAGTGTCTTTGAGGTATTCGTTAATATGTACACATAATAATTTTTCAAAATGAATTAATATCCTACAAACCCAGATCCTGAAATAAATTCAGGATGACAGTCCTTTTTCTTGTCATATTGAACTTGTTCAGCATCTTGATTCTGATTTCAGATCCTGAAATAAACCTGCCTGACGGCAAGACAGGTTCAGGATGACAGCCTGCTCTTTTGTCATTCTAAACTCGTTCCTCTCAAAAAAGTCCATTAGTCAGAATTTAAATTTTTACTCTCATAATCTGAAACAAACCTGTATTATTGTCAGGTAGGTTCGGAATATTCCAACAACATTCTTATTTAATCATTATTTTTTAAGAGGGAGAACTCGAATCCTGTGTCTTGCTTCATCCACTACCACAAGAGTTCCTTCTTTCAAGTAACTTTCTACTTGTTTTAAAACCAAGATCAGTTTCTTTCCAAAATATTCAGGAGTGATATTATTAGATCTAATTTGTATCACACTCGGACCATTTTCGCCCGAATGAGCTAAGATTGCTCCAAAATCTAAATCGTGAGTTAATATTACATAATTGTTCTTCTTTGCATATTCAAACAGGATTGAATCAGATTCGCTGCCCTTACCAATCTTTGACCAATGAACACATTCAAATCCCGCCTCATTAAGATAATTCTCCCAAGAAGGGGAAAGATTCATACCAATAAGTATTTTCATTGAGAGAAAAAATTATTTGAAGTCGAAAGGGATTTCTTTTTCTTCAACCCGCCATGCAGCATAATTTAGTGCCTGCTGTATATCTTCTGCTTCAAGGTAAGGATACAGTTTAATTACTTGATCAAAAGTATTTCCTGCAGCTATAAGTCCAACAATTGTCCCGACAGTCACTCTTAACCCACGAATACATGGTTTCCCACCCATAACTTCCGGATTAATTGTAATTCTATCTAGTTTTTCCATTGTAAATCCTATTAAAAATAGTAGTGGTTCTTAGAAAATTAAGTAATGTAAAATTAATAAAATAACCTTTAATAGCTCATTGTTTAATGTTTGCAGCTTTATTTCAATGCACGCACAAACATATCAAAAATAAATTCACAGTCATCAGGACCGGGAGAGGCTTCCGGATGAAACTGTGCTGCAAAAAATGGTTTTGATATATGAATTATTCCTTCGTTAGTTCCATCATTATCATTAATAAACCATTCACGCCAATCCTGCGGAAGTGAATCTGATTTAACTGCATATCCATGATTCTGTGAAGTTATGTAACATCTTTTCGTTCCCATTTCATTGCACGGCTGGTTGTGTCCACGATGACCGTATTTTAATTTATATGTATCAGCACCTGCAGCAAGCGCAAGTATTTGTGAGCCAAGACAGATTCCAAGTATTGGAATATTTTTTTCCATGGCTTTTCGAGTATGTTCGATTGTGGCAACATTCATCTTCGGATCACCGGGACCATTTGACAACATTATTCCATCGGCTTTTATACTCGTAAAGTCATAATCGTATGGAACCCGAATTACGGAAATGTTTCTTCCAAGAAATGCACGGATAATATTATTCTTTGTTCCGCAATCAACTAAAATTATTTTTTTACTTCCGGCAGAATATTCAACAGGTTCATTTACAGAAACTTCTTTTACCAGATCAGTTTTATTTGGATCTGAATAAGTTGTAGTTGTACTTTCATCGAAAACAATTTTTCCAAGCATTGTTCCTTTATCACGAAGTTTTCTTGTTAACATACGAGTATCAATTCCTGTGATAGCTGGAATCTTTTCTTGCTTCAGCCAATCGCCAAGAGATTTTTTTGCACTCCAGTGAGAAAATTCATTCGAGTAGTTTGAAACAATTAATCCACGAACTTGAATTTTGTCGGATTCAAAATTTTTGGAAATGCCATTTGAACTTTCTTTATCTGGAATTCCATAATTACCAATCAATGGATATGTACAGACAAGTATTTGTCCTCTGTAAGATGGATCTGTTAATGTTTCGGGATAACCAACCATTCCGGTATTGAAAACAACTTCACCATTTGTGTTACCTTCATAACCAAAGCTGATTCCTTCAAATTCGGAACCATCTTCCAGAATTAATTTTACATTATTTTTTAGAGATGATATTTTTTCAAAAGATGTCATCTCTTCAGTTTCAATTTGATTCATCATAATAAATTCAGGCAAAAAAATAGTCCGGGTTTGCCGGACTGGTTAATTCAAACTTAAGATCAGTATTATCAGAGTATTATTTTTTTTGTTCACTAATAGTTAAGAATATTTTGACAAATATAATTCCAGTTGATAACTAATCCAATCCGAATCGAGCAAACATAAACTTTTCGTTTAGGAAAAATACCTGTTGCATTTAATTTAACTTTTATTATAATTGTACTGAAAATTAATCTGTTCTTAACAATAGAGATATTTTTTGAAGATACTCTTAACAGTTCTAATCTTATATCCTTCACTTTTCAATCGTATAATCAACAAATTTTATTTAAACTATTCACACAACCATTAATGAGTAAAAAACCAAAGATTTTTATTCTTGATACGAATGTCATTCTCCACGATTCATCCTGTATTAATCAGTTTGAGGAGAATGATGTCGTAGTTCCACTGACTGTTCTTGAAGAACTTGATCAGTTCAAGAGAGGAAGTCAGGTTATTAATCTTAACGCAAGAGAATTTTCCCGCACACTTGATTCGCTAACCGGTCAGGATATTTTTAACGGTGGTGTTTCGATGGGTGAAGGAAGAGGACAATTGCGTATTGCAATTTCACGAGGACTTTCACCCGAAATCCGTGAAGTATTTAAAGAAGACACACCTGATCACAGGATACTTGGAACCGCACTTGAATGGCAAAAAAAATATAAAGAAACGAATATCGTAATACTTGTTACTAAAGATGTAAACCTCCGGATGAAAGCTAAAGCACTTGGAATTCCTGCTGAGGATTACACAACAGATCGGATCGGAAGTATCGAAGAACTTTACAGCGGTAAACAAGTGATAGAAGATTTTGATGATGATAAAATTATTGAGCTTTTCCAACCGCCGTTTGAAGTTCCCGCAGAACCTTTGCTCGACAGGTTAAATGGCGAAGCTTTTGCAAATAAATATTTTATCCTTCGAAATGGAAATCGTTCTGTGCTTGCTAACCTTGACCAAGACAAAGAACATCTGAGAAAAATTGATAAAAATGTTATTTATGGAATCACTCCACGAAATGCCGAACAAACTTTCGCTGTCGATGCTCTAACAAATCAGGATATTCAATTAGTTTCCTTAACTGGAAAAGCCGGTACTGGAAAAACTTTACTTGCATTAGCAAGTGCACTTCACGTAAGAAAATATTATCGTCAGATTTTTGTTGCACGACCCATCGTTCCACTTAGCAACAAAGATATTGGATTTCTTCCCGGTGATGTTGAAAGCAAGCTTGCACCTTATATGACTCCGTTGTGGGATAATTTGAAAGTAATCCAGGATCAATTTCCTGAAACAGATAAAAATCATCAGCTCATAGATTCATTAATTAAAGAAGAAAAATTAGTAATCGAAGCTTTATCCTACATAAGGGGAAGAAGTTTGCAAAGAATTTTCTTTATAGTTGATGAAGCACAAAACTTAACTCCGCACGAGATTAAAACAATTATCACTCGTGCAGGTGAAGGTTCAAAATTAGTTTTTACCGGAGATATTTACCAGATTGATCATCCGTATCTTGATGCACAATCGAACGGGCTTTCATATCTGATTGATAAATTCAAGGGTCAGAAACTTTACGCACACATAAATCTTGAAAAAGGTGAACGCAGCGAACTTGCTGAGTTAGCGAGTAATTTGTTGTAATTGTCATCCCGAACCTGCCTTGTCGTCAGGCAGGTTTATTTCGGGATCTCTTTTTGTATTCAGATTCTGATACCGGCGCAGATCCTGAAACCAGTTCACGATCACTTTGGTCATTTCGATTACACCATCATCTTCTATCAATTTTCTTGTAACTATTCTTCCCCGGTTTTCATTATACAATTTTTCTTCATTTTCATTTTGCCGATATTAACTTAGTGTAGAAGTAATAAAACATTTTCCGGATTTTATCAGAAATTAAAAAAATGACAAAGCAATCAGAAAATAGTATCAATCCACTCATTTCAATCATTATGGCTGTTTATAACAGAGATGATTATATCCGAAGAGCAGTTGACTCTGTGCTGAATCAATCTTACGATAACTGGGAACTGATTTCTGTTGATGATGGAAGCCGTGATTATTCTGCTTTTCTTCTGGAAGTTTACAAAGCATTCTCGAGTAAAATTAAAGTTGTATTGCAAAAACATAAATCTCTACCTTCTGCAAGAAATAATGGAATAAAACATTCAAGTGGCAGTTATATTACTTTTCTTGACAGCGATGACGAATTTTCAATAGACCACCTAAAACTGCGAATGGAATATTTGATTAATAACCAGCAAATAGATTTGCTTCGCGGCGGTGTAAAAATAATCGGCAATGAATTTGTACCTGATAAAGATAATCCTGATCAGCTTATTCATCTTTCAAGGTGTGTAATTGGTGCAACGTTTTTCGGGAAGAGAGAAGTTTTCACAAAACTTGAAGGATTCAGAGAGATTGCATATAGTGAAGATTCAGATTTTCTTGAAAGAGCAAAAAATTATTTCAATATAATGAAGATTGATTTTCCAACATACATCTATCACAGAGACACGCCTGATAGCATTACGAATACATTTATCAAAAATCAATGATTAACCATTAAGAAGTTGATAAGATGAGGAGTAGTTGGTATGAGAAATACTTAAAGCCCACTCCTAAATGATATTGTTCAAAATATAGTTCATCATTCATTATTCTTTATTCGATATTCAATCTTCATTCCAATAACGAATATCGAACAAGGAATTTCGAAGTCTGAAATGCCGAATAAACACTGGACTTACTTCAACAAAACCATCTTCTTAGTCTCAACAAGTTCCCCAGCTTTTCCATCTTTGTTTTGCAAAGCCGAGACAAGCAACTGATAAAAATAAATCCCATTGGAAAGCCTCACCCCGTCCCTCTCCAAAGGAGAGGGCAGAACGATTTTTCCAACTTCATTTTAATAAAACTAATTTCTTTGTTTCACTAAATTTCTGTCCTGAGCTTGTCGAAGGATCACCTGCAGTTAATCTATAAAGGTAAACTCCACTTGGAAGGTTACTGCCATCAAATTCTATTTCATATTCTCCAGCTGGTTTTTCTTCGTTGACGAGTGTTGCGACTTCTCTTCCGAGAACATCGTAAACTTTTAAAGTAACAAAACCGATTACCGGTAACCGATAACTGATTAGCGTACTAGGATTAAACGGGTTGGGGTAGTTTGGGGAAAGTGAAAACTCATTTACAAATGGAATCTCCACTTCTACAATTTGTGAATATTCAAACGTACCATCGTAATCAATTTGTTTAAGTTTGTATTGATATTTACCTGGCTTAATATTGTTATCGGTGAATGAGTGCTTAGCTTCTGTTGTTGTTCCGTGTCCTGGAACAAAACTAATTATATTCCATCCATTGCTTTGTAAATTACTTGATAAGTTGTTGTCCGGCCAATTGTTCCGTTAAGCGATAAAGATTTCGGTTTACTTCCGGGTGATGTTGAAAGCAAACTTGCACCGTATATGACTCCACTTTGGGATAACCTGAAAGTAATCCAGGATCAATTTTCTGAAACAAATAATAATCATCAACTCATAGATTCATTAATTAAAGAAGAAAAATTTGTAATCGAAGCTTTATCCTACATAAGGTGAAGAAGTTTGCAGAGAATTTTCTTTATTGTTGATGAAGCACAGCATTTAACTCCGCACGAAATTAAGACGATAATCACACGTGCCGGAGAAGGTTCAAAATTAGTTTTCACCGACGATATTTATCAGATAGATCATCCTTACCTCGATGCACAATCGAATCGGCTTTCTTATCTGATTGATAAATTCAAAGGTCAGAAACTTTACGCTCACATAGATCTTGAAAAAGGTGAACGAAGCGAACTGGCTGAATTAGTAAGTAACTCATTGTAATCTATTCTTAGAATCTGATAGATAAGTAAGACTTTACTGAGCATTAGCCGGTACAGATTTGTTTACATCCTCAACATCAAAGTATTCTTCTAAAATAATCTCGGCTTCAGCTTTCTTGAAATTATCTCTAATCAAGTTCTTTAAATCTTGAATCGCCCCTGCATGAATTTCCTCATCCAAATCTTCATTAAGCTCGATGGTTTGCTCGTACTTTAATTTCGCTTTTTCAAATTCTCCCAAACACAAATAGCTAAGAGCAATATTGTATTGCGCGTATAATGCAGTTGAGTCCAGTGCAATTGTTTTTTGGGAATATTCAATGCACTTTTGATAATCTCCCTTTAAATAATAAATCCATCCAACACTACCAAACGCATAAGTACACGTTGAATCATTTGCCATTGCAAGATCAAAAATTACTAAAGCTTTGTTGTAATCATCTTTTTTATAATAATCATAAGCCACAGTTGAGTATAACGTACAATTGTCAATATAGTTTTTAACTCTGCTTCTATAAATTTTCCAGTGATGATCTAAATTATTTAGAATGGACAGATACTCAAACCTAAATGGACCAATTTCAGGATACTTTTCTAACTCCATTAAGGTTGTATAAGAAGCCAGAGCATAATCATAAATAACATCGATAACATTAATATTTTCAACTTTGAATGAGATTCCCAATGAACTGTAATCTTTATCAGAGTAACGCTTTACAGATTTCGATTCCGGATTATCTTTAGAAAGAAGTTCGAGTGCTACTTCCTGATCACCATCATTTAATGCTAAAATATAGCCTTCAATTACAGCAACGATTTCTTTCTTTATATCAGGGTTGATGTTCAAATCGTTTAAATTACTTGGAGGGATGTATTCTTTGCTAATCAAAGTTGAATCCAGGTCAACACCAAAATAGGCAGATAAATTTGTTAACAAATTTTCGACCCCTAGTTGCTTTTGAAAATCGATTTGCCAACCAGTCATTTCTTCTACCTTCAATACATCAGAAACAAATGACATGTAATCTTCTTTGGATACAAAATTTTCATTGAGATTAAATTCCCACCTGATGAGAACTGAATCCTGGAATTCTTCAATAACTTGTTTAAAGCTGAAGTAATTATTAATGACTGAATCGCTTTCAGGACAGTTTTTTATTAATGAGTATTTCCACGGGGCTATCAGCAATTCGTTACCTTTAAGTGTAAATTTGAACGGAAAAACATAGTCAAACCGACGTTCCTCTTCGAATGGAAGAGTAATCGAAAAAAAGACAAATGCTAAACTAATACTGCTTGAATAATGAAATAATGTGTATTCTTTCGTTGGTTGAAGATAATCGAATGTCATAAATTGTTTATACCCATCTTCGTAGTTTAAACCATTCTCATGATTAATATCCTGAACTTTGGCTACTTGATAAAAGTAAGAATCAAATAATTCTTTTAGAAAGTTTTCAAATTCTGATTTCGAATAATATTCCAAAAGACTGGAAAAATAATCGTTGAAAACACCTAGTCCTTCCATTTCTATAATTCCACTTAATGAATCGTCATGGGCATTCATAGTTAAATTGAAAATACCGATATTCTTTTCTGAGACAACTGATGGTGTTAACATAAATCGAACATCATTTTCATCTAGCACCAATGACCATCTGTTTTGGTTATTATAACCAAGATGTGGGTATGCATCAAGTTCAGATGTAGGATCCAGCCAAAACTCAACGCTATCTAATTGTACAAAAACAATCAAGTGATCAAAATATTGTGTCGGTAAAAACTTTTGATGTTCTCTGTAAGAATATGTACTGATTAATGCCGGATAAGCTGTAATATTAACAGCCTGAAGGAGTGACAATAAAAGAACAACCTGGTCTTTACAGTCACCATATTTATTTCTTAGCACATCATCAGCAGAATGTGGCTTAAGACCACCACGATCAAGGTCAGCCTGAATGTAATCGACTTCTGTTCTTACATAATCATAAAGTTTTTTAATTTTTTCCGTAGATGTTTTTTCATCAGCAGTAAGCTCAGATGCTTTCATCTTTAATATTTCCGAAACAGAAATTTCAGAACTAATTATAGAATAAACCCAATCTCCAAAAATTTTCCAATCAGGAATTGAACTGACCGTAATCAAAGGCATAACTTCATATAGAGAAGGCATTCTACTTTCAAGCTTAAATGATGGCAAATCCTGAAGTTCCCAGGTGTATATTGCCATACCATTCTCTATTTTCTTTTCTTCATCAATTTCAGCATTGATTACTTCTGCCCGGAAAGATTCTGTTTCAGAAACGGAAAGTGTAAAACGCGATAGTTTAACCGGATCAATTCTCAGGTAGTACGGATCACTTAAACTATAAAGAACATAATTGAAACCGAATGATTCGAACCAGTAATTTGCAACCATATGTAATTTCATTTTAGCTGTAAGCTGGTATTCAAAAAATTTTCCTGGCTTTAATGCTGGAAGAGAAAATGCAATTATTTTTGAATCAGTATAAGTGTTTACCCCGAAATAATCAGGATAAGTTTTTATCTGGATTGCGTCCTTGGAAACTTCAATAAAGGATTCGTCCGAATCTATTGTTCGCGCATAATCCAGTTTCAAGTCCTCATAATAGCTATTAAACGTCACTGGGATCTGGTTATAATCTTCTTTAGCTTTTTCGTCAAATATTTGTCCAATTACATGATAGGTAACACTAAACAGTCCTCCTTCATCGACAGTCATCTCTGCTTCTCTCAAATGAATTACCGCACCCGTATCACTTTCAGCACCGGTTGTGTTTTCTATAATGGCTTTCGCTTCCGGACTTATACCTGATTTTTCTTCGGTTGGATTAAGTTCATTCTGCGAATTTATATTATTTATCCAGAGTGAGTTGAGTGTTATGATAAAAACAAATTTTTTCATTTTTACTTATACTAAGTTTGTTGAAATTATTTTTTAGAAAGTTTGGTTTACGTAACGCCTATTTAAATTCTCATCAATTCAATTTTGTCATAGTATTGTAAGATATTTGTAAAAAAAAATTCACTGACTATTAAAGTTATTTTATAAAAACCATCTTCATTGTTTCAACGAATTCGCCAGCTTTTAGCTGATAAAAATAAATCCCGCTTGCAATATCAGGACTGGAGTCCTGACCTACGATGAACTCAACTTCATACTCACCAGCAGGTTTTTCTTCGTTAACGAGTGCTGCGACTTCTCTTCCGAGAACATCGTAAACTTTTAAAGTAACAAAACCGATTACAGGTAACCGATAACTGATTACCGTACTTGGGTTAAACGGGTTGGGATAGTTTTGCTCAAGAATAAATTCAGAAGTCACTAAATTATTTGTTTCATCAATAACATTAATAATATCAGATAAATTGCGCTTCCAAACTCCTTTCCCCCGTAAACCAATAAAAATGTTTGAGTCCTTAACAGCATATGAACTAACACCAATATCAGGTAAACCAGTGCTATAGTTATACCAGTAAGTTCCATTATTTGTAGATGCAAAAAGTCCCCCATCAAAATTACCGGCATAGATTTTTATTCCATCATAAAAGAGGGACCATATATCCAAATTTGTAAGACCTGAGTTTACCCCAGACCAATTTGATCCAAAATTTGTAGAAATGAATACCCCTCCGCCTGTTCCAGCAAAAATATTTGATCCGTTATAAGTCAAAGAAAGAATATACGTGTATGTTAATCCTAAGCTTACTTCCGTCCAATTTAAAGCATTATCGTTAGACACAAACACTCCCTCAGTAGTACCTGCGAATATATAAGTACCATTAATAACAAGGCAATTAATCTCTGGATTTGTTAGCCCGGTGTTCATTAATGACCAAGTGCTACCATTACTCGGTGATCGGAATACACCGTAACCCGTTCCCGCAAATAAATAATTTTCGTTTCTTGATAAACAAGAAATGAATGTGTCAACAAGTCCAGTACTTGTCCAAGTTGAACCGTCATTTGTTGATTTAAAGATTCCGACTTCAGTACCTGTAAAAAGATTGTTTCCACTGACCATCATACATTCTACATCCTCACCTATTATTCCAGAACCTGTTTGAGACCAGTTTGTGCCATTGTCAGTTGATACAAGCACCCCACCTCCCCATGTCCCAGCAAAAAGTTTAGTACCTTTAACTACAAGCGAAGATATGACTGAATTTGCAATGCCACGACTGGAATAGACCCAACTGGTCCCAAAATTTGTTGAGAGAAAAACTCCATTATAAGTTCCTGCAAATAAAATATTTTCTCTAAAAACTAAACTTCCAATATGTCTGTTTAATAAACCGGTGCTAACTTCATTCCATGTCGATCCATTATTTGTAGAACGAAATATACCGTCATAAGTTCCAGCAAAAAGATTACTGGCACTATTTGTTATAGAGGTAATATAGAAATTAGTTAAACCGGAGTTTACTTCAACCCAGTTTGCCCCATTGTTTGTAGAACGAAAAACACCACCAGCAGTACCTGCATAGAGATTCATACCATTAACTGCAATTGTATACACTAGTTGATTTGTTAATCCATTGCTTGCTGGATTCCAGCTTACTCCATAATTCGTCGATATGAAAACTCCTCCATATACACCCGCAAAAAGATTGTTCTCTTTGACGACTAAAGAATATATTCTGGTTTTTAAACCTGAGTTTGCTTCAATCCAATTTGTTCCATTATTTGTTGAAATGAAAACCCCGCTATCAGTACCTGCGAACACATATGTTCCATTATTGGC